>JAVXBC010000012.1:0-40816 GCA_036660195.1 Acinetobacter sp. | reverse complement strand
AGTGGTTCGACTAGACTCAGGTAAACGCACTTTACTCGCATTTTTTCGTGATACGAACTGCCCTTTTTGTAATTTTAGAATTTTCCAATTAACACAACATTATAAAAAACTTTCAGATGAAGGCTTAGAGATCATTGCATTTTTTTCTTCAACACATGAAGAAGTCAATGAATTTGTAAGAAAACGACCGCGCCCATTTATCATCGTCGCCGACCCTGAAAATATTGCTTATCAGGCTTATGGCATTGAACGATCAATGGCACGCTCGGCTTATAGCGTTTTTAGACATTTTGTCTCATGGGTTTTAGGCATTAAAATTATTGGTGCTGAGGGTTTAAAAAAGAATCTACAAAATCCTAGTGATATTATGCCAGCAGATTTCTTAATTGATGAACATGGCTATATTATTGAAACGTATTATGGTTCAGATGCCAGCGACCACATTCCATTTGAAAAAATTTATGAGTTTTTAAATGCTGATCAAAAAGCTAATACGCCTAAAGTGACCAGTGTTTAATGATTCATGGACACGCGGCGTGTTTAGTTACTCGGCACGCCGCTATGGAAACGAAAGGTATCATCTGGACTTAGGATTAGATTTTTTTCGACTGCACGGATATGTGCGATCCGTAGTAGGATCGTTTCTTCGGGATCTTTGAGCTTCGCTGTTTTTGCAACATCTAAAGCCAAAGCAAGATAATCTTCAAAATGGCGTGATTCTGACTTGAGCAAATAACGATAATAACGCCCCAACTCATCATCTACAATTGGTGCTAGTGCATAAAAACGCTCACACGAGCGTGCTTCCACAAATGCGCCGATAATCATCACATCAATGAGTGCTTCAGGTTCATATGTTCGAATTTCTTTGCGTAATTCGCCCGCATAACGCCCTGCACTCAAGCCTTTCCATGCTTGACCACGCTTAGCCATAAACTCAAGTACTTGCTCATAATGCAGCATTTCTTCACGGACGAGTTGCGCTAACTTCACCTGTAAATCGGTAAAAAAACTATAACGAAACATTAAGTTCATTGCGGTACTGGCTGCTTTTTTCTCACAATTGGCATGGTCTTGCATCAGCACATCCAATTGTTTTAACGCTTCATCTAGCCAAGCTTGCGGTGTGGTACAACCTAAAAATTCAATCACAGGTTGCATTAACTCATCGTAATTCGGACTACTCATCTATTCTCTCGCAGCCGCCTGAATCGCATCTTTCATGTCTTTGACTGCCTGCTGCAAACCAACAAATACGCTATCGGCAATAATTGAATGTCCAATATTCAGTTCATGAATTTGAGGAATTGCAGCAATCGGCGCAACATTATTCAAGTTCAAACCGTGCCCTGCATTGACCACTAAACCTTTAGAAGCCGCATATTCAGCCCCATGAATAATTCGCACCAACTCGGCTTGCTGCTGCTCATCGGTTTCTGCATCGGCATAAGCACCGGTATGGATTTCAATGGTCGGCGCACCACAGGCAATCGCTGCATCGATTTGCGCTAAATCGGCATCAATAAATAAAGACACATCACAGCCAATTGCGTTCAATGCCTGAGTTGCTGCTTTGACTTTTTCAAAATGACCGACGACATCTAAACCACCCTCCGTCGTCACTTCTTGGCGACGTTCAGGCACAAAACACACATGCTGTGGCTGAATTTCTTTGGCAAAGGCAACCATTTCATCGGTCACGGCTAACTCAAGATTCATACGAGTTTTCAATAATGGACGCATGCGACGTACATCATCGTCTTGAATATGACGACGATCTTCTCGCAAATGCAAAGTAATCCCTTCGGCACCCGCTTCTTCACAAACTAATGCCGCCTGCACAGGATCAGGGTAAGTGGTGCCACGCGCTTGTCTTAAAGTTGCTACATGATCAATATTTACACCCAATATTGCTGCCATAAAATTTTCCTATAGATGCCGACCGATCAAATTAGATCATTTAGGCAGTTAAGTTTGCGTATTTTGAATCCACAGTTGACGACTTTTGAGCACTCGATCACCCAATAAAGCACTAATCATTTGACGGTATAGTTTACCCAAAAATGACAATTGTTCGGGAGAAAAATCCTGTCCTTGTTCATAGTCCTGCATTAAAATTACAGATGCACCGTGCAAGGTCGCCCGCGATTCTCGAGCGACAGGTGTAAAACCATCATTTAACTGAAACTGATAATGTTGCAATGGATTAATGACGTTTTGATTTGAATCAATCGAAAAATCAATCGCATAGCCTAACTCTTGCAATAACACGTATTCAAATTGACGTAAAATTTGTTTTAAAAACAAAGTCGGCTGTTGATGCTTTGCCAATTCTTGTAATTGCAATAAGGTCAACTGATATTGCTGAAATGTTTGTGGCATTGCTTCTTCCAAAGGACACAAACGCAATAAAATTTCATTCAAATAAAAACCCGCAAAAAAAGCATCACCATGAAAAAAAACAGGTTGATTTAAAATTTCTAAATGATTGAAATTCTTTAGTTCAGATTTACCTGTGGCTTGTAAGCGAATTGGCTGATATTGCGGCGGTGGGGTCTGTCTAAGAATGCCATCGACTCGCCCATATTCTTGGGTAAATAAATGCACAATTTGGCTTTTTTCGCGGTATTTTCGATGATGAATTAAATAGCCATGCAAGACTTCATTGCGCATCATTGAATGCTGCTCACCCTAATCTTTCTTATCCTTTTGATCATCTTCATCGCTATCAGGAATAACTGCGCCAACCACAGCAGCGGTTCCTTTCACCACACCTTTTGTGGTCTTATATGCCACTTTAACAGGCACTGTCACAAGTTTATGAATACAGCCTTGTAGCATAACGATGCACAGCACCACAGCTAACACACGAATTGCTATATTCATCCTTGTGACCTCATACTGTTAGATATCGCTATAACCTAAACTTTTTAATGCACGCTCATCATCTGACCAACCACCTTTGACTTTCACCCAAAGCGTGAGCATGATTTTTTGCTCAAACATCTTTTCCATATCCGCACGTGCATCCATACCGATACTTTTCAGCTTCGCACCTTTATCACCAATCACAATGGCTTTTTGACCTTGGCGTTCGACAAAAATTGTGGCATCAATATAAGTACAAGGTGGTTTCAAACGACCTGTTTTTTCACTTACTGCCGCTTCTTCGGTTTTGAATGATTCAATTTGCACGGTCAAGTCATATGGCAGCTCTTCACCCAACTGACGCATGATTTTTTCACGAATGATTTCACTAGCAAGGAAACGTTCTGAACGATCGGTAATTTGATCTAATGAGTATAGCGGCGCTTGATAAGGTAAATATTTTTCAATGGTGTCACGCAGATGATCAAGATTGGCACCACGTAAAGCTGAAACTGGAACAATTTCAGCAAAATTCATGAGCTTTGCACGCTCTTGAATCAATGGTAATGCATGATTTTTATTTTCCAATGTATCAATTTTATTGATCACCAAAATGACAGGCATATCCGCATTCTTTAGCTTTTCTAAAACCAATTCATCATTTTGCGTCCACTTATCTGCATCCAGTACAAATAACACAAGATTCACATCACGCAATGCCGAATGTGCGGCACGGTTCATCATCTTATTGATAGCACGCACTTCTTTTTTGTGCATCCCAGGTGTATCCACAAAAACCGCTTGAGATTTTTCTCGCGAGTCGATACCCACAATTTTATGGCGCGTGGTTTGCGGTTTACGCGAAGTAATCGAAAGTTTTTGCCCCAAAATATGGTTCATTAAAGTCGATTTACCCACGTTTGGACGACCAACAATCGCCACAAAACCGCTTTTATAGTCAGAAGGAATGCTTGTACCCTGTGAACTAAAAAATTGATCTACCAAATTATTGCTGTCCTGCTGTTCAATATTGTCAGGACTATTTTCATTGGGATGAGACATTCAGTTATTGCTCCAATAATTTTAAAATTTCCGCCGCCGCTGCTTGTTCAGCAAAACGGCGACTTGAGCCCTCACCTAGGGTATTAAGGTGTCCATCCACCAAACATTCCACTTTAAAATGCTGATGGGGCGCGTCCCCCTGAATATCTACAACCTCGTAAACTGGGAGAGGTTTTTTACGTGCTTGTAAATACTCTTGTAAGCGTGATTTTGGGTCTTTCAGTTGGTCTGTGGGTTCAATATGATCAAAATAAGGCCCATACCATTTTAACACAATGGACTGGAGTAGATTCAGATCATCACAATCAAGATAGATTGCACCAATAATGGCTTCAACAGTATCGGCAAGAATAGACTCCCGATGATGACCACCTGATTTCAATTCACCGACACTCAAAATGAGTGATTGACCTAATTGTAAATCATAGGCGATTTTACCTAGCGCCTCTTGACGCACGAGCGTAGCCCGCATTCGCGTCAAACGCCCTTCATTTTCCGAAGGATAGACATGATATAGATGGTTGGCAATTATCATTCCCAACAATGAATCGCCTAGAAATTCTAGGCGTTCATAATTGGCTTTTTGACTAACAGAGCGATGCGTGAGTGCCAGTATTAACAAATCATGCTGTTTAAACTGGTAGCCGATTCGACTCTGAAGCCGAGTATCACTCAGCTTGTTTTGCAGTTTTTTGGTCAAAAGTCTTCTCAAAATTCATCACTAAACTAATATTCATTATGAACGGTTTACGCACTTCATATTTCTTTATCACAATCAAATCATTTTTATAGGTGACTTGAGCAATATCTTTAAAATGGAGGTCACGTATTCCATTCATCGTAAATCTTTGTTCCATTTGAGTGTTAAATTTACTTGGGGTCACATTTTCAGGACTCTCTTTTAATAAATCTTGAATTTGCTTATCAATGAGTTTGTCATCCCAATACGCTGGCCAAATCGCAATTGCTGCTTTTATAGCTACCGCAAATAAAATCACCCCAAATAAAATTGCAATATACGATGCCCCTTGTTGAGATTTACGCATCTTTTCATTCCTCTCTGTTTTTATTAATTAATCTTACCATTTCGGTCAAAACTTGGAAGATGCAAACCTGGTTCTTTGTGCATCCAGATATACACCGCTCGTCCCGTTAAATTTTCTTCAGGTACAAAACCCCAAAAACGACTGTCAGCACTTTGATCACGGTTATCACCCATCGCGAAATACTGTCCTTCTGGAACAGTCACTTCCCAATCTTGACCATTGCTTTGAATAAACACATTATTTGCTTTTGCAACGAATGGAATTAACGCTTCTGCACCTTTCAGCTGGGCAAATTGAAATTGCTCAGCCAAAGGATTGCGTCCATCCAAATAACGAATTAAATGTTGATGTTCACCTAAAGTTTCTTTGAAATAATAAACGCTTGGTGTTTCCAGTTGATCTTTTTCACGTTTAAATTCGGTCGTGACTTTGGCAATTTTCTTACCATTAATCACCAACTCACCCGCTTTAAATTGAATGTGGTCACCTGGTAGACCCACAACGCGTTTGATGTAACTGATGGTTGGTTGTGGCGGATAGCGAAATACAAATACTTCACCACGTTTTGGTTCACCGACAGGAATAATTTTAGTATTCACAACGGGGAGGCGTACACCATAATTAAATTTATTCACCAAAATAAAATCGCCTGTTTCTAAAGTCGGCACCATAGATTCAGATGGGATATTAAACGGCTCATACAAGAAAGAACGCAAAATCAAGACAACAGCCAAGACTGGCCAAAAGTCATATGCCCATGTAATAACAAAATTTTCCTGATCTCGCCCTTTGGTTGCACGATGTTTTAAGACAAACTTATCAAGCAACCACACTAAAAAGAAAATCAGTGTGGCAGGTACTAAAATCAAATTAAAATCAAAATCCATGAACGCGTCCTAATTACTTTTATCGATCGACTTTCAATACAGCTAAAAACGCTTCTTGTGGAATTTCGACACTTCCCACTTGCTTCATACGTTTTTTACCTTCCTTTTGTTTTGAAAGAAGTTTTTTCTTACGTGACACATCACCACCATAGCATTTTGCCAATACGTTCTTACGCATGGCTTTTACGGTTGAACGTGCAATAATTTGCGCGCCAATCGCAGCTTGGATGGCAACATCATACATTTGACGAGGGATTAAATCCTTCATCTTTTCTACTAAGGCAATACCACGATGGCGTGCATCTTGACGATGGCAAATCATAGCTAAGGCATCGACCTTTTCACTATTAATTAACACATCAACCTTAACTAAAGATGAACTCTCAAAACGGACAAAACTATAATCGAGCGACGCAAAACCACGAGAACATGATTTCAACTTATCAAAGAAATCCATCACCACTTCAGCCATTGGAATTTCAAAAGTTATTGAAACTTGATTGCCCAAGAATTTCATATCTTTTTGTACGCCACGACGCTCGACACACAAAGTCATGACATTACCCAAATATTCTTGCGGGACAAGAATATGACATTCAGCAATCGGCTCTCGTAAATCTTCAACCGTCGAACCATCAGGCATTTTCGATGGGCTATCGATATAAATCGTGTCGCCTTTCTTGGTTAAAGCTTCATAAATTACAGTCGGTGCTGAGCTAATAATATCTAAGTCGTACTCACGCTCTAAACGCTCTTGTACGATTTCCATATGCAGCATGCCTAAGAAACCACAACGGAAACCAAAACCTAACGCATCAGAACTTTCTGGCTCAAAAAATAAGGCTGAATCATTGATTTGTAATTTTTGTAAGGCTTCACGGAATGGTTCAAAATCACTGGCATCAATTGGAAATAAACCTGCATAGACTTGAGGTTTTACTTTTTTGAAACCAGGTAAAATGGCCACATCTGGTGTAGCAGAGAGGGTAATCGTATCCCCGACTGGTGCGCCATAAATATCTTTAATCCCCGCAATCACAAAACCAACTTCGCCCGCTTCGAGCATATCAGTTTCGCTATGTTTCGGATTAAATACACCAACAGAAGTCACTGGATGAGCTTGCCCTGTCGATTTAACCAACATTTTGTCGCCCTTACGGATACGACCTTGTTTAATTCGAACTAAAGATACAACGCCTAAATAATTATCAAACCATGAGTCAATAATTAAAGCTTGTAAAGGTGCATCACGATCACCTTCAGGTGCAGGAATCACATCAACTAGACGCTCTAAAACACTTTCAACGCCTAGCCCAGTTTTAGCTGAACAAGTTGGCGCATCAGTCGCTTCAATCCCGATTATTTCTTCAATCTCGTGAATTACACGCTCGGGTTCAGCTTGCGGCAAATCAATCTTGTTTAAGATCGGGAGAACTTCTAAGCCTTGTTCAATCGCGGTATAACAGTTGGCAACAGATTGTGCTTCCACGCCCTGTGCTGCATCAACGACCAATAACGCGCCTTCACACGCCGCCAAAGAACGCGAAACTTCATAAGAAAAGTCGACGTGTCCCGGAGTATCAATAAAGTTTAATTGATATTCCTGACCATTTGGATGTGTGTAGTACAAGGTTACCGAAGCGGCTTTAATGGTAATTCCACGCTCGCGTTCAAGCTCCATAGAGTCTAAGACTTGGGCTTGCATTTCACGATCTTGTAAACCACCACACATTTGAATAAAACGGTCAGCCAGAGTCGACTTCCCGTGGTCAATATGAGCAATGATCGAGAAATTACGTATATTTTTGATATCTACGGATTTTTTAGCTTTCGCCATGAGTAACCTTGAGAAATGATAGTGCTGCTACTTTGAAAAAAGTAACGAGCCAAAGCGATTGAATAATTTGTCGGGGATTATAACAGAACGGATTTTCAAAGTATTCAAAATAATGTTTCGCCAAATCTCAAACTCATAGCGGCTTCAGCTAAGAACTCGAGGGTTCCCATCAATACAACAGAGAAAAATCCAGAGGATTAAAATCTTTCTCAATCGGTTGGTAGGCTTGAATAAAACTCGGTGACATACGTTTTGGACGACCTGTCGCGATTTCAATACACGCCCATTTTGTATTTCCCACAAATAAAATACTTTGGTCTTTGGGGCGATAAAACGCATACTGGCGATACGAATATAAAGCATCGATATGATCCAACCACGTTCTCAAAATTAGCTCATCACCTTCAATGGCTGCTTTGCGATATTGCACATGATGCTCTACTGCCACCATGGCATGTTTTAATTCTAAATATTGAGTAAGTCCTAAACCCAAGGCTTCAATATGCGCAAGTGCTACATCTTGCATCCATTGGATGTACACCACATTATTCACGTGCCCTAAAATATCAATATGTTCAGGTTGAACCTGTAGGTTTAAATCAAAAATTGCACTCATAAGCTCAGAATTTGCATCATTTACAGTTCATTGAAATACAGTAATTGAATCCTTACTGTATTTCAAATGCTAATCTAAGAAAGAAAAACCACCCGATTTACAGGTGGTCTATTGAGCATTGTTTTAAATAATGAAACGTTTATTGCAGACGTAAACCTAACATTGCACGCTTACCTTGGCGAATGATACCGACACGCGCCACACTATTTTTAGGCAAAGCCCCAATCACTTTGGCAAAGTGTTGAGCATTCTGAATTGCAGTGCCGTTGACCTGAAAAATAACATCACCTGCCACAATATTCGATAACGAAGCCAAACCACCTCGCTTCACATCTTGCACTGCAATTCCGCCTTGAACATTCAAGCTGGTTTTTTCCGCTGCAGTCAAATCACGAATCCCGATGCCTAAACCACTGGTAGAACTATTCTTATCTTCTGCCGCTGGCGTATCATCAGGCGCAGTTCCTAAGGTTGCTGTAAAATTGCGAGTTTTATCATCACGTAATACTTGTAATTCAACCGTTTGATTCGGAGCTATACGATTTAAGGCATACAGTAAATCACTGGTGCGAGAAATGGATACACCATTTGCTTTTAATATCACATCACCCGATTTTAAACCTGCTTTTTCAGCTGGCGATTTCGGCGTGACTTGAGTAATCAGTGAACCTTCAGGTTTTGGTAAGTTATAGGCTTCAGCCAAATTACGATCAATATCTTGTAGTAAAATACCCAGATAAGAACGGGTCACTTTACCGTTGGTTTTCAGTTGCTGAACCACATCCATCGCGACATCAATCGGGATTGAGAAGGACAAGCCCATATAACCACCCGTTCCACTAAAGATACGAGAGTTAACCCCAATCACCTCACCCTGTTGATTGAACAACGGCCCACCCGAGTTGCCGGGGTTTAGCGCGGCATCGGTCTGAATAAACGGGACTGAACTTTCACCACTCATATTCCGTGACTTCGCACTTACAATTCCCGCAGAAGCAGAATAATCAAAACCAAATGGAGAACCAATCGCCAATACAGGCTCGCCTACTCTTAACTGATTAGCATTACCAATCTTTAATTCAGGGAAGTTCGTACCATTCACTTTTAAAACAGCGATATCAGTACGCTCATCACTTCCGACAACGGTCGCATCGAGTTCACGACGATCATTCAGAATAATGCTGATTCGAGATGCATCGGCAATCACATGATGATTAGTAACAAGGTAACCATCTTTACTAATAAAAAAAGCACTGCCATAAGCCGTCTTTTCTTGAGGGCCTTGTTGTTGCGGAATAATGACTTGATTACCGAAAAAACGACGTAAAATTTCTGGGACTTGTTGCTGCAATAACTCATCCTGAGTCATTTTCTTCACAACATTGACACTTACCACCGCAGGACTCACCTGCTCGACAAGGTTTGAAAAATCTACTGCAGAGGCAGCGTTCACTTGCGTAGCGGCTAAGGTAAATACCGCAGCATACATTCCTTGTTGTAAATAGCGATTTTTCATGAAGTACAGACCTACATGCTAATGATCAAAATGGTTTCAAGAGAATATTTTTATCACAACCATTTCACACTTTTCGTAAAAATATGTTTATATTTTCAAGGCATACAATGAAATAGTTGGATGAATTGTGAATAAATTATGGAGATTACGCCCTTTTATTCACAAGCTATAAAAGTTTTACAGAATGCAACTTAACCATAGATTAAACCATTGTGATAAATCGTAAGCGTAAAATTTTTAAATACCATCAAACAAAATTAAATGCAGTATGAAAAAAATCACTCAATTCTTGGCAGTTTAGCTCTTGCCTTTTTAAGCAAAAAGCGGTGTCATTAGCAAACGTTTGAAACTGAAGCAGATCGACATGCCTGATTTAAAAACAATTCATCATTTTGACGTGATTATTGTGGGCAGTGGCGGTGCAGGTTTAACCCTAGCACTGTCTTTACCAAGTCATTACAACATTGCTGTTTTGGCAAAAGCTGCTTTGACCGAAGCCAGTACTTTTTATGCGCAAGGTGGTGTGGCAGCGGTATTGGACGAAACTGATTCTATTCAACAACACATTAATGACACCATGATTGCAGGTGCGCAACTCTGTGAGCTAGACGCCGTTAAACAAACGGTTGAAGGTGGCAAACCAACGGTTGATTTTTTATTAAAACAAGGCGTTCAGTTCACTTTAGATGAAGATGAGCAGTTGCATCTGACTCGTGAAGGTGGACACTCACAACGTCGAATTATTCACTCTGCTGATGCAACAGGGAAAGCGATTTCAACCACTTTAGTTGAACGTGCGAAAGAACGAAAAAATATTACCATCTTTGAAAATTATATTGCGATTGATCTGATTACTTTGCATAAGCTCGGACATTCAGATCAAGAAAACCGTGCGATTGGCTTATATGCTTTAAATGAAAGTGCTGAACAAGTTCATACTTTCTTAGCACCGTTCACTGCTTTGGCATGTGGTGGAGCAATGAAAGCCTATCTTTATACATCAAACCCAGACATTGCCACTGGTGATGGCATTGCGATGGCATATCGTGCGGGATGCCGTGTTGCCAACATGGAATTTAACCAATTCCACCCGACGTGTTTATATCATCCCAAAGCACGTTCATTTTTGATTACCGAAGCGATGCGTGGTGAAGGTGCGTATTTACGTTTACCCGATGGTGAACGTTTTATGTTGCGTTTCGATGAGCGCGCTGAACTTGCACCGCGTGATATTGTGGCTCGTGCGATTGACTATGAAATCAAACGTTTGGGTATTCGTCACGTTTGGTTGGACATCACGCATAAGTCACCTGAATTTATTACCGAACACTTCCCTACACTTTATGCACGACTGCTTGAACTTGGCATTGATATTACCAAAGATATGATTCCAGTCGTTCCTGCGGCGCACTATACCTGTGGCGGCGTAGTGGTCGATGAACATAGCCAAACCGATTTAGATGGTTTATATGCGATTGGTGAAACCTCTTATACAGGTTTACACGGCGCAAATCGTATGGCGAGTAACTCGTTGCTTGAATGTTTTGTTTATGGCATGAGTGCGGCAGAAGATATTCAGCAGAAATTTGATACAGATTTTAAATTCCCTGAAGTTTCGTCATGGGATGAAACCCAAGTGACGGATGCCGATGAAGACGTTGTCATTCTACAAAACTGGGATGAACTACGTTCGACCATGTGGAACTATGTCGGCATTGTGCGTACCACCAAGCGTTTACAGCGTGCTTTGCATCGTATTGAAATGCTGAGTCGTGAAATTACTGAATATTATCAAGATTACCGTGTTAGTAAAAACCTAATCGAATTGCGTAACTTGGTTCTTGTTTCGGAAATGATTGTGCGTTGTGCTATGGAAAGAAAGGAATCGCGTGGTTTGCATTACACATTGGATTATCCTGAAATGTCGACTGAAGTGCGTAAGACAGTTTTAACACCACCGAATTTCAAAGTTGAACAACCATTGGTGAATAATTCAATTGAACAAATCAACTGAATTATTTAATGGATTGATAATCAAAAATAAAATATCCCACTCACGAGTAGTGGGATATTCAAATTATAAATTATTTAGAACAATATTTAAGGGCAACTGGCGTAGCTGTCGGCTCAGTGTTCAACCATTGTCTAGTCGGAATTACTGTAATTGCACAATTATCTGCAACTCGAATTTTAAATGCACTCCAGTATAAACCTTCACCAGCACCTGTAGCAGGGGTAAAAATTTGAGTACCTAAAGGCGAGTTCAATTCAACCTTGATTGGCGAACCAAAAATTCCTGGATTAGAAGTTTCTGAATAATTATGTACAAAGTAATGATACTCCCCCACCATCAATTTGCTTAATGTCACGATTTCAGGGCCATAACTATCGGTATCATCAACATCTAAATTGACAAATGGATGTTGTAACAGCGCACCTTGTTCAGAGTAATAAACATGACTACCATCAGGCGCAATAACATGAGAGTCAATATCTAGCGGTTTTTCACCCCATGATAATCGTACAGTTACGTTTTGATTAGACTCACTTAAAACCAAACAATCATTTAATGTGGTATTGGACGCTGAAACCACACGCTCAACTGTATTACTACGTAAAGTATTCGACTGACCATTAATTAAAACTGTCGAATTTTGTTTTGCTTGGATGCTAAATTCACCCGTACTATTGGTTTTTGCAACGCTATAACCTGAATAGTCTTTCCCTTCTAATAAGATTTGCGCATTCGCAACTCGTTTGCCAGTTGAGTCTGCCAAACACCCTGCAACGTTGGTCGTTTGATATGGAATATCGGCATTAACTGCATTTAAGGTGCTCGATGTTCCTGCATAGAAGCGATTGCCATTTACATCTTCTTGTAAGGTTAAAATACGATCGGCATCTTGCAACCAATAACCGCGAATTGGGTCAAAATAAAATAATGGAATCGTTGCTGGGGCATTACCTCGCGCCATCAATGGAATACGAATATTCGCCAATTGATTTGTGATTAATTCAACTTTTGCACCCGTACTATCTCTTAAATCAATCACCATCGCACCGAAACTTTCAAGTGGAGCTCTTGAATTATTCACTTGCGTTGCCAAATCGCCTGGCATATTGCGAACGTCTTGTGCGGTATTAATTAATGCAATACTGACTTTTACATCACCTTGAATCGCTTGACCATCTGTACGACGCAAACTATTCGGTGGAATTACCACTTGTGCTGTGCTTGCAGTCAAGTTAATTGTCCCGCCTGTAACCGCAGAAATTGCACCCGCCAACCTTAATGGAATCAATTGAATAACGACACCTGTCAGCTCTTGCTTATCAGCGAGATCAACAGTAATGAATTGGTCGGCATAGCCAGTTTTACTAATTTTAATGACTGAACGACCCACTGCCACTTTCTGCAATTGTGCTTTACCATCCGCATTTGTACTTGCAGATAATGTGCTACCTACCACACTCACTTGAGCAGTCGAAATTTGCGCTCCAGTGCTATTATCAAAAACCTGCAAGGCTACATTTGCTGATGCGCTTGGCACTGGTTGCTGCACATCATCTTTTGCAGAGTCTTCGTCATTACAAGCAGCCAGCCCTATACTGAGTGCTATTACTAATGGTAATTTTGTTAAAACATTCAAATGGTTCATTTTAATTTTCCTAATAATTTTGCAATAACATCTATTTTTATGGTGAAAATAAAGTAAAAATTGATAACTAAAATACACAATAGGTTTATTGATTTTATTTTAATTTATAAATATTTACTTATATTTAATACAATAATACCCTCTGGAAGTATTGCAGCGAAATATAGCGGAAATTTATTAACGAAGGAAGAAATTTAATATAAGTTTTTAATTCACGGATATTATTAAAATGATCGGATCAGCATGAACCCAATTGAATTACGTAATATGTTGTTAGTGTTTGAAATGATTGTGCGTTGCGCCATCGAACATAAGGAATATCGTAGTTTACATTACACCTTGGATTATCCTGAAATGTCGAATGAACTCCACAAAACAGTTTTAACGCTGCCTAATTTTAAAGTGGAAAAGCCATTGGTAGATACATAAGGTATTTCTAGATTTTATAAGATGCATTGTGTTCATCAATGCCAAATCTTTTTTCCTAAATATGCAAAAGTCTAAGGCCTAAGTTAGGCGTCACCCGCATTGCTTGGTAGAACATGTTTACAGTATCGCCACTCTGAGAATTCTTGATCATCAATGTATACGTCGGGCTTGGGTAGGAAGGCTAGAAAGCATTCATCAATACCTAGTTCAACCGCTGATGATCTAGCGTATTCAGCGTCACCCGAACTCCACAGGTAGAGATCAACACCCTGCTGATGCAGCTCGCGAATGCGTGTGACGACCGCGGGCATTGGAATGAGTAGTTAATGTGAATTTGCGATACGTTTGATTACCCAAGTAAATGCAGCAATAAATAAAGTTAGGAATAGTGCGGGTACGGCACCAATTATGGCAGTAATAATCAATATCTGTCCAAGTGTTTCATGCTTGTGCGATGGTTGATCATAATAGTGGCGCAGCATTGAAACTTGAGGATCCTTCGTATCGTAGGCAACTTCTCGATAATTCGCGTTTACAAAATAGTTGTGCGCTCCTGCTGCATCCGTCCTGCTGGTATTTGTGTGGTATGTATTACCTGAGACAGTGTAATCGAATACAACCACTTCGGCTTTAAGAGGACCATAGCCAGATGTAGTCACTCCACTTGGCTTAGCACTTACGAAGCCAGGTGACAATTTTATCTGTTCGTAATCAATTCGATTTTGTGCTTCCTTGAACAAGCCAAAACTAAAAACACAAATTGCGAAGGCAGCGAAGAAAAGAGCTAGATAACCAACGATATTTTTCATATGAGTCCTAACTACTCTTATGCAGCAGAAGTGATACATAAGATTCCAAACCTTGCTTCATAAGATACCTATTTGATTAAAAACAAAACGTTAAGATATTGATTTGTATTGAATTAAAACCACCATGAGGAAAATAAGACATCAAGAATCATAAAATCTAGATCAACACCCCAAACCTCTTGATTTGGTCAAGCGCATTACGCTAGACACATATGAACTATCAAACAGAAAGGCTTATGGTCAGTGGATAAAACGCATGCTATTTTTCATCAGATACATCATCTAAGTAAAATAACGCCTAGAACTATTTCAAATATTTCAACGCTTCTTCAAACACCACATCCGCATTTTGCGTCGCATCTAAACGTTTAATACGTTCAGGCTCTGCTTGCCATAACGTTTCATAACCCGCACGAACTTTAGAAAAGAAACTCAACTTCTCTTGCTCAAAACGATCTAACGCCCCACGCTCTCTCGCACGTGTCATACCCAACTCAATTGGTGCATCCAGCCAAAACGTAATATTCGGCATTCTCGAAACAAAAGTTTGATTAAGCAGTTGCAACTTTTCCTGACTCAAACCACGTCCAGCACATTGATAGGCAAAACTTGCATCGGTAAAACGATCGCTCAACACAATCTTACCTGCATCTAAAGCAGGTAGAATGACTTGCTGCAAATGCTGCGCACGTGCTGCATACATCAACAACAACTCGGTATCATGGCTCATTTTCTCATCGTGATTTACAGCCAACAATAAAGAGCGAATCTGCTCTGCTAAAGGCGTTCCACCGGGTTCACGCGTCAATACGACTTCTTTGCCCTGCTGTTCAAAATACTGGTGAATTTTGCGAATTAGTGTGCTTTTACCAACGCCTTCCGTACCTTCAAAACTAATAAACATTATTCACCCTTATTTTTCTTTGAACGTAGCGCAGTTAAATAGTCTTGAACCGCACGATTGTGGGCTTCTAAAGACGCTGTAAATTTATGTCCGCCATTACCTGTTGCCACAAAGTAGATGTTTTGGGCATCATCGGGATGCATCGCCGCTTCAATGGCTTTTTTACTCGGTAAGGCAATTGGCGTTGGAGGTAAACCATCAATGGTATAGGTGTTATATGCAGTCGGGGTACGCAAATCGTTGCGAGTGATATTGCCCTGATAGCTGTCACCCATGCCATAAATCACGGTTGGGTCTGTTTGTAAACGCATACCAATTTTTAAACGACGCACGAATACACCTGAAACTTGCTGTAATTCGCTGTCTAAACTGGTTTCTTTCTCAATAATTGACGCCATGATCAAGGCTTGATATTTATCTTTATAAGGAAGATTTGCAGCTTTATTTGCCCAAGCCTCATCTAATGATTTCATTTGACGGCGATATAAATCGGTTAAGATTTTTTTATCAGTTTCACCTTTGGCAAAGAAATAAGTGTCAGGTGCAAATAATCCTTCTGGATGTGAATAAGGAATATCGAGTTGTTTTAAAATTTGATCTTGCGGTAGGTTTAAAATGGTTTTAGTGACATTTTCATTTTTCTTTAAATTTTGAATCAGTTGTTTAAAATTAGTGCCTTCAATCACTAAAATTCGATTCATCTGTGCATTTTCAGCATTGGATAATAATTCCAAAACCTGACGAATACTCATGCCTTGAGTAATTTCATATACCCCTGCTTTCATACTGTCGTGAATCATAAACTTCTGATATAGCTTTAAAACAATCGGGAAATTTACCTGATTTTTCAGTGCCAATTGATCAATAAATCGTGAATACGTATCACCAGCAGAAATTACCAATACCTGTTTTTTATTTTCTACAGGATAATTTTTAAATAAACTCAGACTTAAAACCGCAAAGATTCCAAGAACCAAAATCATCAAGACGATCAATATTTTTTTGATCGGAAAGCGAGTTTTTGGCTTGGCTTTAGTTTTTTTATTGCTTTTTCTAGCGTTGGACGGCTTTGGCATATTTAGTCAATCTGGTTCAGTTTTAAGGTTTTAAATAAATGAAGATACGGTTGCTGCTCTAAAACTTGCTGGTTAAATCGAATGACCGCTTTCATTGGATGTAAAGCATTACAGAAGAATAGACTCTGAATCTGTTCTATTTCGTCCATTTCAATCGACTGCTGTTCACAATCTACATTGGCTTGCTGCATGCGCGTTAAAATTTCCGCCCGCATGACACCGTGCACGCCATTATAACGAAGTTCTGGCGTAATCCATCGGTCATTTATACGAATAAAACAATTACTGCTCACCCCTTCAATAATTTGACCTTGTACATCAGTCACTAATGCTTCTGACCATCCCTGTTGATCTGCTTCTTGTCTAAGCAATACTTGCTCTAAACGATTCAGGGTTTTAAGCCCGACCAAATGCGGCATATTCAAACCTAATGCATGCTCGAGTACGCCACTTTCAATCCATTCGGGTTCAAATGACTGAAGCATACTTGGGTAATACCACAGATAAATATCGGCGGGATGCGTAGGAAGACGATAGCCACGCTCGCCCTCGCCCCGACTTATCACAATTTTTAAAGTGCCATTTAAGATGGAGGATTGTTTTGACAACTGCTCAAGGCTTTGTTCAATGTAAGATAAATCGGCGGTCAAACTTAAACGTTGGCAGGTCAATTTTAAACGTGCGATATGTAAATCTTTCAGTTCAAAATGCCCTTGAAAAATTCGGGCAGTAGTAAAACAACCATCGCCATAATGAAAAGCCCGATCAAGCAAAGGGATAGAATCTATCAATTGTCCATTTTTATAACATTTCATATTTCCATCACCTTGATGCCTTATCTGAGTTAATCACGCGACAAAGATAAATATTTGATTTTTAACAATTATAACAAGTTAATTTAAGAAGTAAAAATGTCTTATTAATCAGTTATTCAGCATAGCTTATCTGTTTTTTGTATTTCTATTTTTTTCATATCAAATCCGTTTTTAATTATTTTTTTTGCAGAAAAACTGGGGTTATGCTTCATCTATATTCCAAACAGTGATTTAGTTAAAAGGGGTTTTAGATGCGTTTTTCTCAAGTTAAAGTCGGCGTAATTGCCGCATTATTATCAGTTTCTTCTTTCGCGGCGCAAGAGTTTTTAAATGTCTCTTACGACCCAACGCGTGAACTTTATACTGATTTCAACAAACAATTCGGTGCGTACTGGAAACAGCGTACAGGTCAAGAAATTGACTTCAAGCAATCTCATGGTGGTTCAGGCAAACAAGCGCGTGCGGTGATTGATGGCTTAAACGCCGATGTGGTGACACTGGCACTTGCAGCCGACATTGATGAAATTGCTGAAAATGCAAAACTACTTCCAGCCGATTGGCAGAAGAAATTACCACAAAATGCGACACCGTACACCTCAACAATTGTTTTCCTTGTACGTAAAGACAACCCAAAACAAATTAAAGATTGGGGTGATTTAGTTAAACCGGGTGTGGAAATTATCACGCCAAACCCTAAAACTTCTGGCGGCGCACGTTGGAACTACTTAGCGGCTTGGGCTTGGGCGAAACACCAAAAAGGTGGTAACGATGCCAAAGCACAAGAATTTGTACGTCAAATTTATAAACAAACCAAAGTTCTTGACTCAGGTGCTCGTGGTTCAACAACGACTTTTGCTGAACGCGGTATCGGTGATGTATTACTTGCTTGGGAAAATGAAGCGTTCCTTGCCGTACGTGAACAACCGGGCAAATTTGAAATTGTAACGCCTTCGCTTTCAATTTTAGCTGAGCCACCTGTGGCTGTGGTTGAAAAGAATGCTGAGAAAAAAGGTAACTTACAAATTGCTCGTGGTTATTTGAATTATCTCTATTCACCAGCAGGTCAGGAAATTGCAGCACGTAACTTCTATCGTCCACGTAATGCAGCAGTATTAAAGAAATACAGCGCTACATTTAAACCACTTAAATTAGTGACGATTGATAAAGAGTTCGGTGGTTGGACGAAAGTACAAAAAGCCCACTTTGATAATGGCGGTATTTTCGATCAACTGGTTAAGATCAATAGTACAAGTAAATAATCCCCCTAAATCCCCCTTTTTCTAAGGGGGACTTCCTCCCTTTCCTAAAGGGAGGTTGGGAGGGATTCAAAGGAGAATAGACATGGTTCATACCGTAATTGTTCCGGGTGTTGGTGGTAGCGAAGCGAAGCATTGGCAGTCTTGGTTACAACAGCAACTCGTGTCTAGCTCTCGTGTACAACAAAAACATTGGGATCGACCTATTTTAAGTGAATGGGTCGCTCAATTTGTCAAAACCGTTTCAGCGATTGAATCGCCAGTGCAAATTGTTGCACACAGCTTTGGTTGTTTAACCAGTGTTGCTGCACTCACAGAACATCCTGAAATAGCTGCAAAAGTAAAAAACTTAATCTTGGTTGCTCCTGCAAATCCTGCCCGTTTTGGCGAAGCTGGTTTTGCGCGCCACAGTTTGACGGACTACCAAACTTATTTTCAGCGACTCAAGATTACTGTGCCAACCAGCCTATTGATTAGTGAAAATGATCCGTGGTTGAGTTATAGCGATGCTCTGCAATTGGCTCAGGCATGGAAACTTAGTCCAATTAATTTAGGCAAAGTCGGTCATATTAATGTGGCTGCAGGTTTTGGACCTTTCCCAGAAATTCTGAATTACATGTTGCCCGAGAACAATCATCAACCTGTAAAACGAATGCGTCAGACACTGTTTAATTTGAAGTTTGCCTAACTTCTATTTAGTCCCTTAGTTTTAGTATTTTTATTTGCTTATTGATTTTTAAGCATTTCTCTTTGAGGAAATATCATGTCGCAGCGTACCCGAGTGCTGCCAGGGTTTGGTCTCTCTTTAGGCTTCACCCTCGCTTATGTGTCTTTTATTGTGCTTATTCCTTTATCAGCTGTATTTATCAAATCTTTAGGGATTGGATGGGATGGCTTATGGGAAATTTTAACCTCAGAACGAATTTTAAAATCATTACAGTTGAGCTTTAGTGCTGCGTTAATCGCCGCATTGGTCAACGTGGTTTTTGGTTTGCTTTTAGCTTGGTGCTTAGTTCGTTACAGCTTCCCAGGTAAACGGATTGTTGATGCTTTGGTCGATTTACCCTTTGCATTGCCAACGGCAGTTGCAGGTATTGCACTGACCTCGCTCTATGCAAAAAATGGCTGGATTGGGCAATATCTTGAACCGCTAGGCATACAAGTGGCATATACCCCGATTGGTATTACCTTGGCGTTAATCTTTATTGGTTTGCCTTTCGTCGTTCGTACCGTTCAGCCAGTTCTTAGCGATATTGAAACTGAGCTTGAAGAAGCTGCCTCTGCACTGGGTGCAAACCGTTTACAAACCATTCGTAAAATTATTTTACCAATTTTGTTTCCTGCGCTGCTCACAGGTTTTGCTTTAGCGTTTGCGCGTGGTGTTGGTGAATATGGTTCAGTCATTTTTATTGCAGGCAATATGCCCTATAAAACGGAAATTGCGCCGTTGATGATTATCTCTCGTTTAGAGGAATATGATTACGCAGGTGCAACCACCATTGCTGCGGTGATGTTGATACTTTCTTTCGGTGTTCTGTTGTTAATTAATTTAGTCCAAGCATGGGCAAGCCGTCGGACAGGGAGAGTTGCACAATGAGCTTAAATACCACAAGCAATGCTTTAGCACTCAAATTGCAATCGCGAGATTCCACCCGTGAGCCGACTTGGGTGCGCTATACACTGATCACCGTTGCAATGATCTTTTTCTTGAGCTGCTTAATTTTACCGTTAATTTTGGTTTTCGTTGAGGCATTTAAGCAAGGTATTGAAGTGTATGTGAATGCACTGACCGATTCCGATACTTTATCCGCCGTGAAACTCACGTTACTCACAGCAGCGATAGCCGTTCCGATTAATGTGGTTTTTGGTGTTGCGGCAGCATGGGCGGTGGCTAAATTTCAATTTCGTGGCAAAGCTATTTTAACCACGATTATTGATATGCCCTTTTCGGTTTCACCTGTTATTGCTGGTTTGATGTTGGTACTGATTTTTGGTTCACAAGGTTGGATTGGTGGTTGGTTGATAGGCCATGATGTCAAAATTCTCTACGCAGTTCCTGCAATTGTTTTGGCGACCATTTTTATTACTGTTCCATTTGTTGCGCGTGAATTGATTCCTTTAATGGAAGCACAAGGAACAGAAGAAGAAGAAGCCGCAATAGTATTGGGTGCTTCTGGTTGGCAAACCTTTTGGAGAGTGACCCTGCCAAATATTAAATGGGGTCTAATTTACGGCGTGATTCTGTGTAATGCGCGTGCAATGGGTGAATTTGGTGCGGTATCTGTGGTTTCAGGTCACATTCGTGGTGAAACCAATACCCTACCTTTACACGTCGAAATTTTGTACAACGAATATACCTTTAGTGCGGCCTTTGCGGTGTCTTCATTACTGGCATTTTTAGCAATCATCACTTTGATTTTGAAAACTTGGTTAGAGATCCGCCAAGAACAAAACAACGAACACCAACCAAGCCACTAAGGAATAAACAGATGAGTATTCAAGTTAAAAATATTGAAAAAAACTTTGGTGCATTCCATGCGCTAAAAAATATCTCTTTAGATTTTCCTGAAGGTGAATTGGTTGCGCTGCTCGGCCCATCAGGTTGCGGGAAAACCACCCTGCTACGCATTATTGCAGGTTTAGAAAATGCAGATGGTGGTCAGGTTTTACTAGAAGGTGAAGATGCGACCGACACCCATGTGCGTGAACGTCAAGTTGGTTTTGTATTTCAGCACTATGCGTTGTTCCGTCACATGACCGTTTTTGAAAATATTGCTTTTGGCTTACGTGTTCGCCCACGTGCGACCCGTCCTAATGAAGCTGAAATCAAAAAACGTGTGACACGTTTACTCGACCTCGTACAATTGAGTTTTTTAGCAGATCGTTATCCTGCTCAACTGTCTGGTGGTCAACGTCAACGGATTGCCTTAGCCCGCGCTTTGGCAGTTGAACCACGTGTTTTGTTATTGGATGAACCGTTTGGTGCATTAGATGCCAAAGTGCGCAAAGAATTACGCCGTTGGTTACGGACTTTGCATGATGAGTTGCATATCACTTCGATTTTTGTGACCCATGACCAAGAAGAAGCTTTGGAAGTTGCTGACCAAATTATCGTAATGAACAAAGGTGATGTTGAACAAATTGGTTCACCGCGTGAAGTCTATGAAAAACCAGCAACGCCATTTGTCTTTGATTTCTTAGGTCAAGCAAATCGCTTTGAAGGTGAACATACTGGCGGTATTATCCGTCTCGGCGATGATCGCATTCAGTTACCCAATACTTTAGATGCGCCTCAAGGGAAAGTCATTGCATTTGCTCGTCCAAATGAATTACATATTCATGCGCAGCCGCAGCCGAATACCATTGAAGCGACTTTCTTACGTGAAGTGTGGATTGCGGGTAAAGTGATCGCTGAATTACAAGATCGTAGTGGACGTAACATCGAAATTTTATTAACTGTAGAAGAAGCAAACGCACATCAATTCAGACCGAATCAAACCGTATGGATTAGTGTTGCGCAACTTCATTTATTTGCAGACCAACCCATACAAGTGGCTTAAAAAAATCTCCCCCTAACCCCTTCTTTAAAAGAGGGGGAAATTTAGAGATAAGGAAAAAATATGAACTTTCAACAACTCAGAATTATTCGAGAAACGGTTCGTCAAGACTTCAATTTAACGGAAGCATCCGCTGCACTCTACACCTCACAATCGGGCGTGAGTAAGCACATTAAAGATTTAGAAGATGAACTGGGCGTACAACTTTTTGTACGTAAAGGAAAACGCTTGCTGGGTTTAACCGAACCGGGGCAATCCTTACTGAGCATTGTTGAACGGATGTTGGTCGATGCAGACAATATCAAACGTCTTGCCGATGACTTTAATAAAGTCGATGAAGGCACGCTCACCATTGCGACCACGCACACTCAAGCGCGTTATGTACTACCGCCAATCGTCAATCAATTTAAAAAATTATTTCCTAAAGTTCATTTAATATTGCAGCAAGCCAGTCCTGTTGAAATTGCAGAAATGCTGTTACAAGGTGAAGCTGATATTGGTATTGCCACTGAATCGCTCACTACTCAAGATAATTTGGCAAGCGTGCCCTATTATGAATGGCGACACAGCATTATTACGCCGAAAGATCACCCACTCACCAAGCTCAATAAAATTAGCTTAGACGTGTTAGCAGAATATCCGCTGATTACTTATCACGGTGGTTTTACAGGACGTTCTAAAATTGACAAAGCTTTTGAAGATGCTCAGTTACAGGCAGATATTGTCATGTCAGCACTCGATGCCGACGTCATTAAAACCTACGTTGAGCTGAATATGGGCGTTGGGATCGTCAACCATGTGGCTTATGATACAGAGCGAGATTATCGTTTACAGCAAATTCCAACTGACATTTTTGGCATAAATACCACATGGATTGCCGTTCGTAAGGGACATTTACTTCGCGGCTATGGCTATGAGTTTATCTCGCTATGCTCACCCGATACCGATATTAAATCACTTAAAAAAGTAGCTTATCCAGATGAATAATATTTGCTTTGGTTGAAGATTTTAAGCACTTAGATTAGCATTTGAAGTGCAACACCATGTTCTCGCAATAATATCTGACTCGGACTTTTAAATCCGAGTCTTTTTCTTGGTCGATGGTTCAGTCTGCGAGTAATCTCAGCAATATAATCCTCTGAATAATTGCTCAAATCACTGCCTTTACGAATATATTGCCTGATTAAACCATTGGTATTTTCATTTGTTCCTCTTTGCCATGCACTGTAAGGATCGGCGAAGTAGAAGTCTATGTTTAACTCAGCAGCGATTTGTTCATGCAGACTAAACTCTTTACCATTATCAGCCGTGATCGTTTCCAATTGTTCTTTGATCGGATAGAGTAAATCAACAGTCGCTTGACTTACATCCTGACTCTTACGCGTCATGCACTTCTTTAACCATAGATAACCAGTTTTCCTGTCTACAATTGACACTAAAGATTGCTTATTATTTTTGCCAACGATGGTATCTATCTCTAAATCACCGAACCGTGAACGCTGCTCAATGATTTGAGGTCTGTCATGAATACTGGTTCGATTGTTTAACTTACCGCGAGTTTCGGGATCTCCATACTTTCTCTTGCGCTGATTTCTAAAACGTAAATGTTGATATAGATATCCTCCCTTTCTTTTATCTTTTTGGATATAACGATAGATCGAATGCATGCTGACTGCGACATGGGAAGCAATCTGTTCAGGACTCCATTGCAGAGAAAGATAGCTTTTGACTTGTTCCCACATAGCAGAATTCACAGGCTTATAATTAGACGCTTGGCGTCTTTTCGCCAGCTTATGTGCATGTTTGGCAAAGTAGCCATTTCTGTTTCGATTGCGTTTGATTTCTCTACAAATTGTAGAGGGAGCACGTGCCAGTCTGAGAGCAATATGACGTGTGGAAAAACCTTCACGTAATAAGGCATAAATCTGATATCTTTCTTCTTGAGTAAGGTGGGAATAGTTCATTGTGCAACTTTGACTTTGGTCGGTCGAGAAGCAAAATGCTATCTCATCTTGCTCCCTACCGAAATTAATCTTTGTTGCGCTTCTTCTGAGAATCTAAGGCATAAAAAAAACGAGCAGAACGCTCGTTTTTTTATGAGGGTAAATTAGAACTTAAAGTTCAAACCTACTTTAGCCACTGGCATCCATTCGTATTTACCATCATTGGCAATTTTATCGCTTTCTTTATCGATTGCTGTTGCCAAACTATCATTCGCTGGTGCAGTCGTTGCAGTACCTGTCGAGGTTAATTGTACAGTTGGGTTACCTGTATAATAAGCACCGACTTCACCAAATACGCCTAAGTTTTTATAAATTTTTGGTGCAACACCAAAACCGACATATGGGGCAATATCATTCTTATATGACATTTTACCGTTGATATTCACATCACTGGTCGCAACATAATCAGTTTTATTAACACTGAAGCCTTCGCCAGAACCTACACGACGCTTCAAGTCATAATCGTTATCTAAATAAGCAACACCTGCTGCAACATACATTGAGTTCACAAAGTTATTTTCACTTGTGCCCCACGGGAAAATTTCAGCATTTAAATAGGTGTTGTTGTTTTCCATATCAAGGTCATAAGTTGAACCATCAACTTTGATGTCATCAGACCATGAAATATCACCACCGTTATAACCTAAGCTTAAACCCACGTATGGATTCACACGGTAAGACAACGCACCACCATAACCTGTTGTTCCCACTTCAGCACGAACAGACAATGGCGCTAAATAAGAAGCGTATGGGCTTGCTGATTCTTGAACCACTTGCTCATCTGCTGCAAATGACGTACTTGCAATTGCAGATAAAACACCTGCTGCTAAAAGAACATTTAAAGTTTTCATGGAAGTCTCCTCAAGAAATAACTTTAATTAAAAATTTTTACTGTGAGAAACAGCATAAAAGATCGCAAGTTATTTTTTTATACGAGAACTGATTACATTTAGTTATCTTTTGATACAACTTTGATAGAGTTATGTGTTTTTAAAATATAGATGAAAAACAAACACATCCATTTTTAATACAAAATTGTTACGTAATTTCAGCACATTTTATTGTAACGATTTTTTTCAAAGATTCTTTGGTCGATTTAGTGTAAAATTATCAAAATTTTTTTAACGAAGGAAGATCATGTCTCAGCTTTCAACCCTCATTGAACAAGCATTTGAAGATCGTGCAAATTTTACTGCAGCAGATTGTCCAACTGAAATCCGTCAAGCCGTTGAAGAAGCATTGGCTGGTTTAGACAACGGTACATTACGTGTTGCTGAAAAAATCGAGGGTGAATGGGTCGTTCATCAATGGTTGAAAAAAGCAGTTTTGTTATCTTTTAAAATCAATGATAACAAGATAATTGAGTCGAATGATCTTCGCTTTTATGACAAAGTTGATACTAAATTCAATGGTTGGACTGAAGCGCAATTTAAAGAAGCTGGTGTACGTGTCGTACCGCCTGCTGTTGCACGTAAAGGTAGTTTCCAAGCGAAAAACGTTATTTTGATGCCTTCTTATGTCAACATTGGTGCTTATGTCGATGAAGGCTCAATGGTTGATTCTTGGGCGACTGTAGGTTCATGTGCTCAAATTGGTAAAAATGTTCACTTGTCTGGTGGCGTTGGTATCGGTGGCGTTTTAGAGCCATTACAAGCAAATCCTACCATTATTGAAGATAACTGCTTTATCGGTGCGCGTTCTGAAATTGTTGAAGGCGTGATTGTTGAAGAAGGTTCAGTGATTTCAATGGGCGTTTTCATTGGTCAATCAACTAAGATTTTCGATCGTGAAACAGGTGAAGTTCATTACGGACGTGTTCCAGCAGGATCTGTTGTGGTTGCAGGTAGCCTTCCATCGAAGTGCGGTACTTACAGCCTTTATGCTGCGATCATCGTGAAAAAAGTTGATGCTAAAACGCGTTCAAAAACCAGTTTGAATGATTTATTACGCACAGACTAATTTGTCATTTATTTAAAAATCCCCTAAATCCCCCTTTAAAAAAGGGGGACTTTTTATTATGAATTTATAGAAGTATTTAAATTCGTAATATCCCCCTCTCATTATAGAGGTGTGCTGCGGTTATAGCAGGGCAAGGGAAATTCTTTGAATATGACATGCTGCTTGTGTCATAACTGTTTTGTGGTGACTGATATGGCTTCCTTACGTTCTTCTGCAATTCCTGTCTCTGACCCTGCTGCGGGTTTACGCATCACTGAGATTTTTTATTCTTTGCAAGGTGAAGCAAATACCTTTGGTTTACCGACAGTGTTTATTCGTTTAACAGGTTGCCCACTGCGTTGCAGTTATTGTGATACCACTTATTCTTTTGAAGGTGGTGAACGTTTATCACTTGAACAGATCATCGAAACAGCAAGCCAATATAAAACACCTTATATTTGTGTCACTGGCGGAGAGCCGCTTGCACAACCAAATTGTTTGAACTTATTGCAACGCTTGTGTGATTTAGGTTTTGACGTTTCACTGGAAACCAGTGGCGCATTGGATGTATCTAAGGTTGATCCACGAGTTTCCAAAGTGCTGGATTTAAAAACACCGACTTCGAATGAAGACCATCGCAATTTATTCAGCAATCTTGACCATCTCACTCAGCACGATCAGATTAAATTTGTGATTTGTAATCGTGAAGATTACGACTGGTCAAAGCAACAACTTGAACAATACCAGTTGCAAGACAAAGTAAGTACAGTATGGTTCTCCCCTGCCTTTGCAGTTGAAAAAGGTGCGGTTGCACTGCCAGCATTAGCACGTGACTTGGCACAATGGATTTTAGATGACCATCTCCCTGTTCGCTTCCAACTTCAGTTACATAAACTGTTATGGAATGATGAATCTGGTCGTTAAAATTTACGGATCAACAAAATTGAATCCCTTGAATATTATTTAGGTTGAAACATGGAAAATAATCGGCGTTCTCGTGCCATCGTATTATTATCTGGCGGCTTAGACTCAACGACGTGTCTGGCTTGGGCTCAGGCAAACTATGAATGTATTGCCATTAGTTTTATGTATGGTCAACGCTCGACCACAGAACTTGATGCTGCCAAAGTGCTTGCACAACGTTCAGGTGTGGAACATCGCGTTATCAATATAGATTTAGGCAATTTAGGTGGTTCTGCGCTTACAGACCATAACATTGATGTGCCTGAACAATTGGAAGAAGGCATTCCTGTAACTTATGTTCCAGCACGTAACACCATATTTTTATCTTATGCACTAGCAGCTGCGGAAGTTTTTGATGCCGAAGCGATTGTGATTGGTGTCAATGCCGTTGATTATTCAGGATATCCAGACTGTCGACCTGAATTTATTGATGCCTTTGCACAGCTTGCTCGCCTTGCTACCAAAGCGGGTGTGGAAGGAAAACCTCTTAAAATTGAAACACCTTTGTTACATTTATCCAAAGCGAATATTATACGCTTAGGGATTGAACATGGCGTAGACTATAGCCAAACGGTGTCCTGCTATCAGGCAGATGCTCAAGGACGTGCGTGTGGCAAATGCGACAGTTGCCGTTTAAGACAACAAGGTTTTATCGAAGCTGGTATTGCAGACCCTACACGTTATGCAGTACAACCGATATAAAGTAATAATTAGGTAAAATATATGAAGTTTTATAAATCAAATCTTATTCTTTCTACCCTCCTCTCAGTTACTGCATTCGCTGCAACCACAGTGCAAGCGGCTGAGAACCCTGCAAAAAGTACCAATGTGAAAGCAGCATTGATCAGTGCATGTAAAGAGCAAACAGCAAAAGCTGGAAAACTAACTTCTTCAGAAGTAAGTAAATTTTGTAGTTGTAATGTCGAAGCTCAAGGCAAAGTAACTGAAGCGCAAAAGTGGGAAATTCAAAGTGCGATCAACTCTAAAAAGAGTCCAAGTACTTTAGCTTTCGTACAACAGCAAAATAAAGACTTAAAAGTCTGCCTTGGCGCACCATTGGTTTCTAAATTAGAAAAGTTAACTGAAGAAGCGATGAAAGCTGCTCAGCAACAACAGCAACAACAACAAGCACCGAAAAAATAATTTTAAATTGCTCAGATAAAGCCTGCATTGATTGCAGGCTTTTTTATATTTCCATGATCACACTTTACGCGCTAAAAATAGCGGTTATCATGGATACATTCTTATTTCTTCATTCGATTAGACTTTGCTCAAGGATAAAAAATGTCAGAACAGATTACTTTACCTAATCAAATTTTCCCAAGCACTCAAGGCGAAGTGAATCTCGCTGAACTAACAAGTGAATGGTTGGTGCTGTATTTTTATCCTAAAGACTCAACGCCAGGTTGTACCACGCAAGCCATTGGTTTTTCGTGTTTAAAAGATCAGTTTGACGCTTTGAATTGTCAGATAATTGGTGTGTCGCGTGATTCAGTAAAAGCTCATCAAAACTTTACTGAAAAACAGGCTTTAACCATTGATTTGATTAGTGATAAAGAAGAAGTGCTATGTAAACATTTCGATGTGATTAAAGAAAAAAATATGTATGGCAAACTTGTGATGGGCATTGAGCGCTCCACCTTTATTTTCCATAATCAAAAATTGTTGAAAAGCTACCGTAAGGTCAAAGCCGCAGGTCATGCCGAACAAGTCTTGGCAGATTTAAAAGACCTACAAGCAACGCTGTAGTTTCTAATTAGAAAGGAATGATGATGCAATCTGGTTCAATCACCCCTATTTTTCGTATCTTTGATATTGCTTTAGCTCAATCGTTTTATATCGACTATTTGGGTTTTCAGCTCGACTGGCAACATCAATTTGGGGATAATTTTCCGCTTTATTTACAAGTATCTAAAGACGATTGCATCATTCATTTATCTGAACATTTCGGCGATGCGAGTCCACATAGCGCAATTCGAATTTATTGGGAAAATCTTTCACTCTTACATGCCGAACTGGATGCCAAAAATTTTAAGTTCGCCAAGCCACAAATTGAAAAGACCGATTGGGAAACTTTAGAGTTGACCATTACCGATCCCTTTTCAAATCGTATTATATTTTGGGAAGATGCTTAATTCACCTCAAAGGCAATTCTGCAATTATTATTTCAAGCCATAATTTCATAGTGAAAAACTTTACTCAGAATCTTCCACTCATTCTCAACCAATACAAAAGTTAAGGCATCATAAAAATATTTAGGCGAAATCGCACATTCAACATGTACCATCGCCATCATTTCATTTAAAAGATGAATTGAAATGATTTTATCTTGTCTTAATTGTTGCTTCGCTGCAGGTGAAATTCTATTCTCAACCATTGGAAAATATTCAGCCATTGTAAGTTTCAGCATCGGACGCTCAGTCGCGCAAATGTAGACCGCATCTTCATGAAAAACCGCTTTCAATCGTACGACGTCACTAAAATATAAAGCATCAAAATATTTTTGAAGTTGTAATTCGATACGGTTTATCACTTCACTGCTCATATCGTTTTCCCTGTATTTTTTAGATAAAACTGAAATGGAATGATCTTTTAGACGCCGCTTTCAATTCCGCTTATTTAATCAAGATTTGAATGATCTGCTGTATTAAATTTTTGCTGTAATTGATGATAGGTTTGCGAATTTTGGAACTCATTTAAAAATTTTACTGTTCCTTGGGGAAAAAATTCTGTTTGAACTTCGCCACGATAATACGCTTCACGCAGCGGTGTGGCAGAAATTGAATCTTTTAAACTGTCTAATTCCACCATCTGCCATTCAGGAAATAAACGTAAATAATAAGATGAGTCATCTTTGAAGTGACCAATTAAACCTACTTTTGAATGTGGGAAAACAACTTGATTGACTAAATCTTTTAGCAGTTGCACCCATTTCGTATCATTATAAACATCAATCACATGCACAAACTCAATGCGTTGTTGATCTTGTTCAGAAAAGTTGGACAAAATCATACGCTCCCGTTCTGCTGCTAAAAACGGATTTTTAATATTGCGTTCAGATTGTGCCGAGCCCAAAGCGAGTATTAGCTTTTGGCTTTGCTGCAATGCAATTTCAATGGTTTGCATGTGCGCCAAATGAAAAGGCTGAAAGCGACCGATAAAAACAAGATAATCAAATGTGTACATACGTCTACAGTCATTTTTGTGAACTCATCAGTTGCACCATTTTAATAAATATGCGACATAATGTGGACACTTAAACCCATCATGATAAAGCAAGGATAGTACGATGACACTGAGCTGCATTCAACAACCTCATCAACATTTGCAAGCAAATTTAGAAGATGGCGTGCTGACCTTAGCCATGAATCGAGCTGATGCAAAAAATGCGCTGTATGGCGAACTGTATCTTTGGATTGTTCAAGCCTTAGACGAAGCAGATGCGAATAAAGACGTTCGTGTGGTGATTTTCCGTGGTGCGGAAAACGATTTTACCGCAGGTAATGACATGAAAGACTTTATGGGCTTTATTCAAAAACCGCATGAAGGTAAAGCAGGCGATCAACCACCGTTTGTGTTGTTAAAAGCAGCAGCACGTTTTTCTAAACCACTGATTATTGGCGTGAAAGGCGTTGCGATTGGTATTGGCGTAACTATTTTACTCCATGCAGATATTGTGTATGCGGACAACACTGCCCTATTCCAAATTCCGTTTGTGAGTCTAGGACTTTCACCAGAAGGTGCGGCGAGCCGAATATTGGTTCAACAAGCGGGCTACCACAAAGCAGCGGAATTGCTATTCACGGCGAAAAAGTTCGATGCTGCAACTGCCTTGAATGCAAACTTGGTGAATGACGTAGTTGAAGATGCCTATGCAACTTCACAACAAACAGCGCAACAATTGGCTGCATTACCTTTAGCATCGCTTAAACAAACCAAAGCCTTGATGAAAAAAGACCTTGCAGAGATTATTGCCTGTGTTGATGAAGAAGCTGAAATCTTTATGCAACGTGTTCGTTCGCCTGAAATGATGGAAGCGGTGCAAGCCTTTATGCAAAAACGCAAACCTGATTTTTCTCAATTTAATTAATAGACTTCATTCGCCCCCTATGTTCTCCCTTAATAAGGGGGAATTTTAAAGGGCAAAATGACTTATGAAAAAAGTCTAATTTAGATTGATGGAATTTCTAAAATTTGAATAAATTCAAAGGCAGGCTCTTCATAAGGATGGCTTGTCTTAAGTGCTTGAGCAACATCGCGAGCTTTATGTTCAGGGACAATGGTTTCCACACGCCATTCTTCCAGTTGCTCAAGCGCATCTATCTGCCCTAAAAATGGGTTCGCACCTGTCATCGCTTTGAATTGTCCCAAACCCTTCACTTGCCACGCACATTGCTGATAATTTCCAATACCACCCGCACCTGCCTTAAATATCGCTTGTTTAGTCACTTCGAGATGCGATTCGGGTACATAATAAATCAGTTTAAGCATTTGGCTTCTCGCTAAAAAAACCTGCATGATTAGTGCAGGTTTTTTAATTAAGTAAATAAATAGAGATATCGTTGAAAACTATTTATCTAAAATTGATTCAAATAATTTTAAACGTTTATGAATCGACAATAATTCAATAATGGTTTTCCATGAATTAATCAAATATTGAAAAGAATCACGAACTTTACCAAACACGCCCATAATTTGTTGTAATAAACCCAGTGTTAATTTTCCAGCTGCAATCGATGGAAACAGCACCACAATATTAAATAAAACATCGAGTTGCCCATACCATTGAGCGGTCATATTAAAATACGAATAGTGGAAATATAAACGGAAATAATTCTTTCTCACTTGCGTAAACAATTCTTTTAAGGTGGCTGGTTCAGCTCTTTCGGCATGATCCTCACCATAGACCAATTCTTTACGATACGCCGCTTCAACCTTTTGGTTATTAAACTGCAAGCCTGGGAGTTTCACACCAACTGCCATGAGTAGTAAAGTCCCAAAAACAGACCAGCCAACAGCCGCCCAAACTAAAGAATGCTCTACCTCACCAAAAATAGGGACAACAGGCACATGTTTTGATAATTGATACAATAACGGTAGAAATGCAATAAGCGTCATAATCGCCTTGACCAATTCCACCCCTAAATCTTCCATAATGGTAGAAAAACGCATAGTGTCTTCTTGAATACGCTGCGATGCCCCTTCAACGTGACGCAATTTTTCCCAATGCATCACATAATATTCATTCATTGCCGTACGCCACCGAAACACATAGTGACTGGTGAAAAATACATTAATAATGGCTAATGTCACCGCCACCATAGCGATTGACAAGAAAATAGCAGCTTCTTTATATAGGTCTACAATGTCGCCACCATTGGTCAGCATTTTTTGGACGAGATCCCAAAATGGTACGTACCATGCATTAATCGCAACGTTGACCTGTACGGCAAACCAAATATTAAATAAGATAAAGGCAGAGCCCCAAATTGACCAGTTCTGCCATTTGTTATCTGAAAAATATCGCCAAAATCCTGCAAATAGTGCCGTTGCCGCTAAAAACCACAGATAAAACCAAATAAAACTTACCGACCAAAATCGACTTACATCAACGGGCAGTTCTGCATCAGCATAGCCTTTGGCAAAGCCTAAATACTCTCCCCATGCGCTGCCACCTGTGTACCAAAGCAACATATTAATGGCAAGCCACACAAGTACTGAAATAAAAAACCAACGAGGGTTTGGAAAAAATGACTTAAACATTGAGCTTACAAATCCTTGTTATATTGCCTGAACGACTATGCCTGATCTTCTCATTTCAAGCTTAAAATTTGCGAATAAAAAATGAGTGAATACACGTTATTTACCTGTTTTTTCAATTTTTTCATAGTAATTTGTGCAACTTTTACAATTTGAGCAAATTACCCTGCAAAGTGACAGTGATGTTTGCCATCTTCTCAGGGCCATGAAGGCGTTAAAGCGAATTATTCACTGCCACATCTTGCTTGGTTATTGACATGCTTTTGGTTTTGTTTTGAATCGCTGATTGTAAATCGGTGACTTTCTCATTGGCAGCATCAACACCTGCTTGAATTGCCATTTCCCGACCTGTTACATCAAATATATGCGCCTTTTCTTTTAAGTCGGGTTGAATCACGATATCTGCCTTTTTCAATTCTTCTTCGGCTAATCGCCCCTGCATGATATTGATATTTTGGTTAAATAAACCCCATACATTTGAGGTTTCGGTATGAATCGGTTGCGCTAAAATATCCACCGCAATGACCACATCTGCGCCTAAATCACGTGCAACCTGAACGGGAACAGGACTCACTAAACCGCCATCAACATATTCCGTGTCACCTATTTTTGTTGGCACAAACATACTCGGAATTGCGGTTGACGCTCGTACCGCTTGACCGGTATTACCATAATTAAATACGGTTTTTTCGCCATTTTTAAGCTCGGTCGCCACCACATACATTGGAATTTTAAGATTCTGTAAGGGCGTATTATTTACTTGGTGATTAATATAATTTTCGACTTTTTGACCATTAAAAAAACCTTTCAAACTGACATTCACATCTCGCACGTCATTAGGTTTCAGGTTTAAAGCAATTTCATGTAATTCAGCCGCAGTTTTTCCACTGGCATAAATTGACCCGACGATACTACCTGCACTGGTTCCCACAATAAAATCAGGATGGATGCCTTGTTGTTCCAAAACTTCAATCACACCAATATGCGCATAACCACGCGCGCCACCACTCCCTAGTACCAACGCCACCACTGGCCGCTTTTGTTGCTTAATCGCCACAAAAGGTTGCTTAATTACACGTACTTGAGCATCTTCAATCGTAGGTTTTAAATGCGTAGTGGTTTGACAACCTGCCAAAGCCATCATCGAAGCTCCAATCACCCATAATTTAAGCTGTTTCATGCGCCGTTTGCCGCCTCTGTGGTTTTTGCGGTTTGCATTCTAGCCTGTGTTTGCCTATTGCTTTGTTGCAGTTTTTTGGGTGGATTGTAGAGCGATTGAATCGAAATGATGTCTATCCCTCCACAATCAATTCTGTTTTTTGAATAGGCAAATAATGTTGCAAATCACCATTATGTTTTATAGTTGGTGCAAGATAAAAACAGCATTGAGTTTTAAGCATGAATCAAGAACAAGTCCGCTATGTCGATGATGCGATTTGCTCACGTCATTCAGTCCGTGCCTTTTTAGATACACCTATTGAAACACAAGTGATTAAAGATATTTTGGCTGTCGCAAGTCGTGCACCGTCTGGAACCAATACTCAGCCGTGGAAAGTGTATGTGGTAACAGGGCAAAAGCGTGCTGAATTAATCGAACGAGTGTGTAGTACGCAAATAGAACTATTTCAGAAACCTGAACTGGCAGCGCAATATAAAGAAACTTTTGCCTATTATCCTGAAACATGGATTTCGCCTTTTATTGACCGCCGCCGTGAAAATGGCTGGGGGCTTTATGGCTTACTGGGTATTCAAAAAACTGAACGAGAGAAAATGGCAGCGCAGCAATTGCGTAATTTTCAACTGTTCGATGCACCAGTTGCACTATGCTTCACGGTCAATAAAATCATGGGCATTGGTGCCAAAATGGATATTTCCATGATGATACAAAATGTGATGGTCGCTGCTAAAGCACGTGGTTTAGACACTTGCCCACAAGCGGCTTGGAATCATTTTCATGCAATTGTTTTAGATGTGCTCGATGCACCTGAAAATGAAGATTTGGTCTGTACAGTGGCTTTAGGTTATGCCGACCCTGAACATATCGTCAACACCTTTATTACCCCACGAGAACCTGTCGAAAACTTTACAGTCTTTGTTGAGTGAATTTTATCGCGCACAGAATTCTATGTTGAAATTCTGTGCTGCCATCCAACTTTAAAAATGGCAAACATGCCTAAGCTCATAAAGATCAACATTAACGCACCCATATTGAGTGATGATTTCCACGGTAAAAAATTCAATAATATTCCACCCAACAAACCAAAGCTAAATTGCATACTGCCCATAATTGCGCTGGCTGTTCCTGCACGAGCAGCTTGTTTGGACATTGCCAATGCCATTGCGTTAGGACTGGTAAAACCAATGCCTGAAACTGCCAAAAACAAACCAAACATCAGCAATGCAAGCGGTGCATGAGTCATCAACCCAGCAGTCAGTATAATTAACGTTCCGATATATTGAATTGCCCCGCCCAAACGTAAACGTTGCAGTACGCCTAATCGGGTATTCAAATGTTTATTTAAAGAGGACATCAAAATGATTCCACCCGCAATCATCGCAAAGGCATAGGAAAATTGCTGTTGTGACAAACCATATTGCCCCATAAAAACAGCAGATGCCGAACTGATATAGCAGAATAACGCTGCACCGGTTAAACAGCCTGCCATCATCGGCACGCGGAAACTCTCATCTTTTAAAATTGCCGCATATAAAGTTGTGACTTGGTAGAACGATAGTTTTAAGCGACGTTCAACAGTTAATGATTCTTTAAAGAAGAAATGAATACATAACCAACAAATCACCCCAATCACTGCCAAACACACAAAAATCATCTGCCAGTGGAAGAAAGTCAAAATCAGTCCACCCAACATCGGTGCAACAATGGGCGCAATGCTCATCACAATCATCATACTGGAAAAAGCCTGTGCCGAGCCTTGTAAGTCTAAACGATCACGAATTGCCGCGCGCGCAATCACCACCCCCACGCAACCGCCCAAGGCTTGAAAAATACGTGAGACGATTAGCATCCATTCATGGCTTGCAAATACGCACGCAATACTGGCAATCACATAAAGACTTAGACCGAAATACAATGGTGGTTTACGTCCAATACGGTCACTCACAGGCCCATAAATTAATTGCCCTACAGCAAGTCCTAAAAAATAAGCAGGTAATGTATTGGCAATCATTTGTGTACTTACCCCAAAATCACCTGCCATTTGCGGCAATGCGGGTAAATACATATCAATCGACAACGGCCCTAAGGCGGTGAGTAGCGCAAGCAGTAAAATCCAATGCGTAGAATATTGACGTTGATGCGATGGCGCGACCTGCATAATGCTCTACTTTTCAAGTGTATTTCATTTCCAAGCTTAGCACCTCTCCCTGAATTTGTGCATAATAGACATGTAAAACCTATCGCAGCACATAAAAAGGACAGGCTTTGAATCCTTGGCTCACTCGCGTTAAACAAGCAACTTATAACACCACTTTTATGTACAACGTGCGAATGCTACTGGCATTTGCAGGCACGGCTTTTGTACCTTATTTTTTGAATTATCAACTGGCAACTATTCCCCTCACCTTAGGCGTTGTCGCGGCAGGGATTAGCGATATTGATGATCGTTTTTCTGTGCGGATTATGAATCTAATTTATACCTATATTGGATTTTTTATTACTGCGGTTTCAGTTCATTTTCTTTTTCCTTATCCCGTTATTTTTGCCGTTGGATTAATTGCGTCATGCATCGGCTGGATTTTGCTCGGTTCTTTGGGGCGACGCTATGCCACCATTGCGTATGGCTGCTTAGTTGTATCCGTTTATTCCATGCTCGGCGTTCACTTATTTGAACAATGGTATATGCAACCCGCTTTATTGGTCGCAGGTGCAGCGTGGTATGGATTGATCTCCACCATCAGCTTTTTATTATTTCCTGTGCGCCAATTACAAGATCAACTTTCTGCCGCTTATGCCGCTTTAGGCAGTTTTTTATTTTCCAAATCGAATTTGTTTGATGTCGATATGAGCCCATCAAGCTATCAACAAAGCATGATTGATTTGTCTTTAGAAAATAGCAAATTGATTGCGATATTTAATCATCTGCGCGTGGCACTGCTGACTCGGCTCAAAGGCGACCGTGGACAAAAAGATACTCGACGAAGCTTACATTATTATTTTGTGGTGCAAGACATACATGAACGCGCCGATTCCGCACATATTGATTATCAAAAATTGGCGAAAGTTTTTCAGCACAGCGATATTTTATTTCGTTTTCAGCGCATTTTATCCATTCAAGGCAAGGCCTGTCAGGATTTGGCGCAATGTATTTTGAACCGCACGCGGTATGCACATAACAAACGCTTTAAACCGAGTTTTGAAAATTTAAAACTGTCCTTAGAAAAATTACGTGAAGAAAATTTGTATGATCAGGTGCGAATTAATGCACTTTTTGCACTCTATCAAAACCTTAAATCCATTGATGAGCAGCTACAAAATTTAGAAACTGAACGCAATTTAACCTTGATCAATGCCCAACAAGCCGAAAACCAACTGAAAGATGATGACCTCAAAGGTTGGAATGATATCGTTGTGCGCGTTAAACAGCATTTAACTCCCGAATCAGTTTTATTTCGTCATGCGGTACGATTATCTATCATTCTGTTTATTGGTTACGTCTTTATTCAAGTTACTAATCTTAATCATGGCTATTGGATTTTAATGACGGCACTGTTCGTCTGCCAACCGAACTTTAATGCAACGCAACGTCGTTTATATTTAAGGATTATTGGTACTTTAATTGGAATCATTGTCGGTTTAAGTTTTATTTATTTTATCCCTACCCTAGAAGGACAATTGTTGGTGATGGTTTTGAGTGGCGTGCTATTTTTCGAGCTACGCAGTAAGCAATATGCCCAAGCCACCGCTTTCATTACCATCTTAGCGCTGGTGAATTTTAATTTAGATGGTTCGGCTTTTGCGGCGGCATTACCACGTTTGGTCGATACTATGATTGGTTGTGCATTGGCTTGGTTTGGTATTACCTTTATTTGGCCAGACTGGCAATTCCGCAGATTGCCCTACACCATCCAGCGAACTTTAGAAGCTCAGTGTCATTACTTGGCAGAAGTCGTGCAGCAATATCATCTGGGGCGAAATAATGCATTGCACTATCGCGTGGTGAGACGAGCAGCGCATAACACCGATGCTGAAGTTGCTTCGTTGATTTCGACCCTCGCGACTGAACCAAATATTGATAATAATCAAAAGAATCTTGCCTTTGAGTTTTTATGCTTGAACCATACTTTTTTAAGTTATATCGCAGCATTGGGCGCTCATCGTGAACAAATCTTCGATCAAGAAGTTTTAGAGCTTTTAGATCATGCACTCGATGATATTCAAGGTGCACTATTAAGAGACGAAGTGGCAGATTTAACGGCACAAAATATGTTGCAAACCATTCGCCAACGCTTAAGTGTTCAGCAAGAAAATGATCAACAAGGCTTAATTATTTTACAGCAACTCTCTTTAATGCTGAGTGTTTTGACCCGTTTAAGTATGCTTAAACAAAGTCTGAATCATGCACCGAGTGATGATGGCACAGAGTTTGCTCCACTTTAAACATCCGCCCTAAGTCTAATACCATTGACTGTCGATTGATGTTAAACTCAGCCCAGTTCTAAACGCATATTTATACAGACTATGACCTCCAAAACATTATACGCCTACACCCTACAACCTGTTCCTTATGACATTTCTGAAGCTGAACAGCGTCAAGCTCAGCTTGCGATTTGGCGCAGTACCAATCAATTTAGCCGCAAAGCATGGATGATTATGATTGCACTCGTTGTGCTTTCTTTAATTGGTGCAGGACTAATTGAATATTATTCGACTTATTCAACCGTACTGTGTTGGGTCGTGATTATTGGTGTTGTTCTATTCTACTTAACCAAAAGATTTGGTTTGGAATGGTACGTTAAACGTAAAATGAATGAATTTCCTGTTCAAGAAACTAAAGGTCTCCGTTTAGGTGTTCAACAGCACGGCATCGTTATGCGACAAAAAGTAGGCATGCATGATGGCATTATGACCGTAGGCTGGAAAGATATTTACGAGTGGTACAGTTCGCCAGATTTTATTTTGGTCAACTTTAAAGTGAAGCCACCGAAAGGCGAAGAACAACAAGGGGCTTATATTTTGCCAAAACGAATGGATTCAAAGAATTTCCCATTCAGTACAGTACGTCAACACTTAAATGAAACGGTTGGGCCAGCCAAAGCCGTTTAAACTAATAGATACTTAAAAACCTCTCGTAAAGAGAGGTTTTTTTTGCAGAAATTACATCACTTGCCTTTCCACTGATTTTTTATACACTAAGTACATTCCAGTAGAGCATCAATAAGATCATGCAAATAAGTAAATGGTTTCGTGTTTTTTTAGTCTTGATTGGTTCGGTGCTGTTTTTGGATGGGGCGATCCTGATCTCATTCAAAAAGATTCATCTTGGAACAGTACTACCTGCGTTACTCGGTCTGTTTTTTATTCTGTACGCTGTCTTTTATCATCATATTAAACGCTTCTTTTTTTATCACTTCCATTTGCATTCTTTGTGGCGATTTTCTCGCTTATGTTTCTTCATTTGGTTGGCAAGCCTAGGCTATTTCTTCCATTATTTGACTGAAAATAATGCCAACGCAAAGACCATTCCTGCTGCAAAAGCCATCATTGTTTTGGGTAGTGGCGTGAAAAATGGTCAGCCCTCTCCTACACTTGCGAAACGGTTAGATCGCACAGCACCTATTGCGCTTGCACAACCAAATGCAAAATTAGTACTCACTGGTGGCATTGATTTTGGAGAAAAAGAAAGCGAAGCAGAAATCATGTCTCGTTATCTGCAACAACACTATCGCATTCCTTCTTCTCAAATTATTCTGGAAGATCGAAGTACCAGTACTGAACTGAATCTCATAAATAGCCAACCTTTACTCGCCAAACACAATATTCACATTCAACAACCTATTATCATCGTTACCAGTGATTTTCACACCTTACGCGCTACAGCTATTGCGAAAAAACAAGGCTATGCACAAATGACCATGCTCGGTTCTACAACCCCATTAAGCACGCGCTACAATGCGTGGCTTAGAGAGTACTTCGCTTATGCGAGTGGTTGGTTATTGAATGAATATTGATGCGGGGGAAATACCCTTTGATCAATTAACTGTGTAGACGAATGTCTCGAGGTAAAGGAAGTTTTAACTCTGCAAAAACATCAGGACGTTGAATATAAATTTGATATAAGAAATTCTTAATATCCATTAAGAAAGTTTCTGGTGTCACCAGCAAATTATTGCCTTCAGGCGTTAAATCTAAAGACAACATGGTGTTATTTTCTTTTAGAAATGGAATCAATTTTTCAATCAACGCCATTAAAGGCACTTCTTCCACTTGGTAATTAGCCCAATTGTCTTTAATCAGTAATTTAGCTAAACCTTTATTTTGCCAAATCGATAAAGCGTGCTTTCCTGATGGCGTAGAACATAATGCCCATCCGTCATTATATAAAGCGACGACTTGACGTTGGATAATTATATTTTGAATGAATTGGCGATAAACATCTTTCGGAGAAGAATTCGATATTGTCGTTTTTGAACTCGACGCAGCCTTGCGTTGATAAGGGTTTTTCATAAATTACTTCAATATTAGTATCATTATCGACGCTAATCATAAAATAATTTAGGTTTGATTACAATGAAGTGAATAACAGAATATATGGTGGGCGCTGACGGGATCGAACCGCCGACATTCTGCTTGTAAGG
>JAVXBC010000011.1:6813-42679 GCA_036660195.1 Acinetobacter sp. | reverse complement strand
AAAAGGATAGGACGCCGTAGGAAGACAAAATAAACTTAGTTTAAGTTTATTTGCATGGATGAGACATTGGACGTTGAAATGAGACCCGCATGATCAAGATGATTAGATGCGGGTTTTCTCTTTTTAAAGAATTAGATTTTCTTTCTTGAATATATATTTCGCGCTTAGTCAAAAACCAATCAATTGAAACCCTGAACTTGCTTAAGTTTTAAAACAAACTGAACTAGCAAAAAAGTTACTTTTTACGTTAGGCTTTATCCCATATATTTCACGTAATTTGATGGTCAAAACATGTTTAAAATTTATGGGATTAAAAACTGCAATTCAATGAAAAAAGCCTTTGACGCATTAGAAGCCAAAGGCATTGCTTTCGAATTTCATGATTATAAGAAACAAGGGATTGATGCAGCGACCTTAGCAATCTGGTTAAAAGAAATCGGTGCAGAGGTGATTTTAAATAAAAAAGGTACGACTTGGCGCAAGTTAACAGCAGATGAACAAGCACATGCCACCAGCAATCAAGACGCCCTAATTGAAACGCTCATCGCCCAACCGAGTTTGATTAAACGTCCCGTGCTACAAACGGCGCAAGGTTTTGTGGTCGGTTTCGATGAAGAACGCTATCAAAATTTATCGTCTTAACTTTTTCGCATTAAAAAAGCCGAATCATTGATTCGGCTTTTTTAATTCAGATTTAAACTTAGTTGCTACGAATCCAAGTTTGGTTACGACCTAATGCCGCAACACCAATATAACCACGTAATTTCAGCTTTTTACCGCCTTCAGCGATTTCGGCTTTCAGTTTGTAAGTTTTTCCCGTTTTAGGATCCATAATCGAACCACCATCGTAACGCGTACCACCTACATTTTTGAGGTTACGGACAATAGTGATACCTTTGAGTGATTTATTGTGGTACGGACCTTCACATTTGGTACAGGCATTTTCCTGTCCCACCGCCACAGATTTTTGAATAACCGCTGTGAGTGCCCCATCCTGTTGCTCTGTGAACTTCACAATTGCTTTAGGTTGTTTGGTTTCTTCATCAATGGTTTGCCAAACGCTGCCATTTAGCGCATCTGCGGCATTTGCAAATGTCGTTAAACCGAATAATGCGAATGCAAAAGCAATTTTCTTCATTTTTGTAATATCCTTATGTAATCGTTTCAAGTATACAGTATTGAGAATTTGTCTCAATATGCAATTTATGAATATGACCGTGGGGTATAAACTGAACCTGAATCAAATAATGCTTTGAATACAGCAGGAAGTAGCACAAGTTCAGCAACTCTATGATGAGTATACTGCCTTAACAATATGGAAAAATGATGAAATTTAGTACAGTTTGGAAATATTATATTACTGAATCGTTACTCAAAACGACCTTTCGTACGCCAAGTCAATTGAATATTGCCCCTAACGTCCTGCGACCTTTGTTAGATCAAGCTTGTCGCCTGTTTCCGCAACATCCGAATGTAAAAATTCGCTCATTGCGTTTGGCTGGCATCCGCGCCGAAGAAATCAAAACAAATGACGTCGCAAGCCAAATGATTTTACATATTCACGGCGGTGCATTTTTTCTGGGTAGTTTAAACACCCATCGTGCCTTAATGACCGATCTGGCTGCATGCACGCAAATGCAGGTGGTGCATATTGATTATCCACTCGCGCCCGAACATGCCTACCCTGAGGCTATCGACGCGCTAATAGATGTTTATCAAGCATTACTCGTGCAAGGCATTCAACCCAAAGATGTGATTATTTCTGGTGATTCTTGCGGCGCGAACTTGGCTTTGGCGTTGTGTTTAAGGTTCAAACAACAACCTGAATTAATGCCGAGTGGCTTAATTTTGATGTCACCATTTTTAGACTTGAGTCTGAGTGGCGAATCCATCCGCTATAACAAAAAGCACGATGCCTTGCTGTCAGTCGAAGCGTTACAGGCGGGAATTCAGCATTATTTAAGCGATGCTATACAAGCAGATGATCCACGCGTTTCACCTTTGTTTGATAATTTGAACGGACTCCCTCCAACACTTGTACAAGTCGGTTCTAAAGAAATTTTGCTGGATGATGCCAATCGTTTTAGAGAAAAAGCCGAACAAGCTGGCGTTAAAATCCATTTCAAACTTTACACAGGAATGTGGCATAACTTTCAAATGTTTAATGCGTGGTTTCCCGAAGCAAAGCAATCTTTGAAAGATCTTGCCGAATTTGCGACAAATCTTGATCGTAATTAAGAGGATATCTAGACCGCTACAACAAATGGTCAGCAATGGCTGACCTTGGTCACTCTGCATTTATTTTTGTCATGATAAAATAAATTTGATTGGAAATTCAAATCATAGCGCTTTTTTCCACACTTTTTTCCAGTTCAAATTTGCATTAAAAATAAAAAACCAGACACATTTCTCATTCTAAAGATGCTATTGTTGTTTGTATAATTGTTGTTCAATATTGTGCTGTCAATTTTACAGTTCCTAAGGAATCTCATTGCATAAAAGGAAGCATGCTATGACAAAGATTCGTTTTAATAGGTCAACTGACTCCAGCCTATGGGGCATTGTGCTTTTTTTAAAACATCAGCTGGTGATGAATTGGACGTTACTCGATAAAAGTATTCTGGTACTGATTCTTGCCGTCATCATTAATCTATTCTGGATTAGCTGGGATATTCTCGTTTTGATGACCCCGAAGTTTTATCCATGGGTCAATTTAAATATTGTTCGTACGCAATTATGGACCAGCATATTCATGCTTGTTATTTTTATTGCGTTGATTTTACCCTGTCATTTATTTAAGGCAAAAGCTTGGGTGCAAAGCATTTTACCAATGCTATGTGTACAGCTTTTCACCGCAATGTTGTGCTATAGCAGTTATTTGATCGGAAGCTTTAGCCCAACGACCATGGTCGGTTATGTGGGAATCGTCGGTGTCGGTTTAATTTTATTTGACCGAAAGATTATTTATTGCGCACTCATTCCTGCAACCATTGCTTTATTACTGTTTAATTATCTCAGTACTTTTGCTGGTTTTCCTTACGCACCCCTATTCAATATGGAGCGTATGAATCAAACAGTGATGCATCCGTTTTGGTTCGTCAGCATGTTGTTTTTCTTGGTTCCTTTAATGTTGTTGTGCTTATTTCTGTTTGAAATTCTATTGAGCCAGTGGCGCATGCGTGAAGCCACCATTGAAAAGCTCAGTCGGCTCGATCCACTGACCAATGTGATGAATCGGCGCAGCATTAGCAGTCAATTAGAAAAGCTGCATCAAAATCCTGACTTGTTATATTCCATCGTGTTGCTTGATTTAGATTATTTTAAAAGTATTAATGATCAATTCGGACACCACATGGGAGATCAAGTCCTCATTAAAGTCGCGGAATGTTTAGTCCACAATGTGCGTGATCAAGACATGATTGGACGTTTTGGCGGTGAAGAATTTATTCTATTGTTCCCCAATACCACTACTGTGCAAGCCCATAATATTGCTGAACGTTGTCGCATTGCCATTGCTGAAATGCGTTTTTTTACAGCAACAAATCAACCCTTTTCAGTCAGTGCCAGCTTTGGAATCAGCAGTTCAGATCATGCCAATGAACCCCATGTTGTCATTAGCCAAGCCGATCAAGCGCTCTATGCGGTTAAGGCGGTAGGTCGTAACCAAGTCAAAGTATTTAGCGATTTAGGCTTTAATCAATTTTAAGCCATGTTTTTAGGATTTGAGTTCGAATCAATCTGCCTTTAAATATTCTTCACGATCGCTACGATACGGCTCATCAAAAGGTACAAATAGATGCTCTTGCTTGGCTTCTGCAATCCATTGTTGCACGGAAGATAAAGATAAAACCTTTTGCATATACACTTGGCTCGATGCGGAAAGCGGTAAATTGAAACAATCAAACCGCATGACCACAGGGGCATAAAAAGCATCGGCAATACTAAATTCACCACATAAAAATTCGTTTTCACTTGGTCGTTGCGACCAAATCTGTTCAATTCGTGCAACATCGGCACGAAGCTGCGCATGTTGCGTCCATAATTGTTGACCCACATGACTTAAATCTGCTTCAACATTCATCGGGCAAAGATTACGTAAAGTTTGGAAACCACTATGCATTTCTGCGGTGATGGATCTTGCTCTAGCACGCAAAGTTTTATCTGTAGGCCATAACGCTTTTTCAGGATGCTGCTCGGCTAAATATTCACAAATCGCCAGACTATCCCATACAACGACATCGCCATCTAGGAGCGCGGGTACTTTTCCTGTGGCGTTATATTTTAAAATTTCTGTTTTAAACAGACTTTCGGGTTCAAAGCTATCAAATTGAATCATGTGTTCTTGAAATGCAATCCCCGCTTGTTTTAATGCAATCCACGGACGCATTGACCAAGTTGAATAGTTTTTGTTGCCGATTAAGAGCGTATACATCGTTATAATTTCTCTTTAAATTCAGTTAATTGTTGTAATAATTCTTTTTTCTGAAATGCACCAGTTAAACGCAGTGAACGTATCTCATGCTGTTGTTGATCTAAAAATAAATAAGTCGGTGGGCCTAAAATATCCCATTGATTTAATAAAGCTTGATGGGAAGCATCGTACTGGCTTAAATCCAGTTTAATTAAATAATAATCGGATAAGGCGTGCTGAACCGCGGCATCTTTTAAAATACGGTGCTCGATTGGCTGACACGCCACACACCAATCTGCATAAACATCAACCACAACACCACGATCTTGCGGTGCTTGCGCTAAAATCTGTTGAAACTGATCTGCGGTTTTTGCCACATGCCATGTCGCCAATTGCGTTGCCTGTGCAGAGCTAAGATTTTGGATTTGCTGATATTGCGTATAAGCCAAAAATGGAATGGTAATGATCAATACAACCACGTACAACGCACGCAACTGGCTTTTTTGCGTCACTAAACGGAATACCACATAGCCAATAAATGCCAAGCCGAATATCAAACTGAGGATTTGAATCGCCAATTCAGGTAATAAAGGGCGAATAAAATAAAGGCTGAGTGCCAACATCAAAAAGGCAAAAATCACCTTAATTTGATGCATCCAGTCGCCCGCTTTCGGCAAGACTTTCGCCCCTAGAATACTGGCAGCTAACAACGGAACGCCCATACCAAAACCGAGGGTAAACAGCAGCAATGCGCCTTGCCACTGATTTTGCGTTTGCGAAATAAATAGTAAAACTCCCGCCAACGGTGCGGTCATGCACGGCCCCACCAATAAGGCAGAAATCATCCCCATGACACTCGCGCCAACCAAAGTACCGCCTTTTTGTCCCGCCTGCATTTGATCTAAGCGATTCACCAGTTTTTGAGGCAATTTCAGTTCAAATAAACCAAATAGGTTTAAAGCAAAAACCACGAACAATAAGCTAAATGCCACCAAAGTCGCAGGTTGCTGTAACCATCTTTGAAAATTTAATCCTGCCGCAGATGCAATTAAACCTAAAATGGCATACACCATTGCCATGCTCGTCACGAACGCAAGTGCAATCGCCCACGCTTTCACGCCTTTTTGTTCACGGACGATGAGTGAAGTAAGAATCGGCAGCATGGGCAAGGAACATGGTGTAAACGCCAATAAAATGCCGAGACCCAAAAATAACAACACACTATACGCCAGCGAATGTTGTGCTAAACGACTCGACCATTGCTGATCTTGTGCCATTGCCGTTGGGTTTGAATTATTGAGTTGATTGGTGTCCGCCGATGTCGTATCCATTTGGTTTTTGTTGGGATCTGCAACAGCTGCATTGAATGCATTGGCGGAACGCGCCGCATCTAAAAAGCCTTTTTGGCTGTTTGAAGTCGTATTCTGTACGCTGACCAAACCATCAAAGTCGGTCTGAAACTCGATATTTTGCGGCGGATAACAAATCCGATCTTTGGCGCAACCTTGCCATGTCACGCGATAATGTTGCGAGGCTTTCGTTGGGATGCTGAATTCAATTTGTTGATAATACACTTGGCTATGACCAAAGTTTTCATCGTATTGATCTATGGCTTTAGGCAAATTCAAAGTTACTGCTTTTTGGTCTTGTAGAACTTCAAATTTGTGTTGATACAAATAATACTGTGGCTGAATCGTCCAATGTAAGCGTGCTTCATTTTTTTTGGTCGATTCAACCGAGAATGCAAAAGCATCTTCAGGGCTTAATAACGGAGCTGATAAATTTTCTTGAGCATGGGTGATCGAACCCAATAAACATAAAAATAGTCCCAAAATATAATTTATCAGTTGGATTGAATTCGCCGCCTGAACACGCCTTTCCATGATCATTTCTCTAAAGTTCTCCTGAACTTTTACTTAAAGTAGTTGCAATTGCTCAGGAGCATTTTGAATTAAAATAAGACAGCAACACCAAAACCGCCGTTATAGCTTTTCGCATCGCCATTCAAATCGACCCCAATACTCGCATCGAGTTGGGCGCGGTCATTCAGCGCATAAACCAAACCAGTACCTAAACCATATTCGTAGTCTTGGCTTTCTGCTTTGCGATAAATAAATTCAGAAAAACCCGATAATTTTCCTGCAATTTTATATTCCAAAGTAGGTACGGCGGTTACTGCCCAGTTACTATTTTGAGCTTCATAACGCATGGTGATTGATGTATCAATCAAATCGCTAAATTCATAGGAAACCGCAGAAGTCAGGCTGTAAATATCATCGTGTGCGGTGAATTCATCATTGCCTGTGGCGATAATTGCTTCGGCGAGTAATGCCATAGAAAGTTTGTCATCATCTAAATCTATGGCTTTTTTCAAACCAATGCTGACATCGCCTAAACCATTGATTTCAGTTTTGTTGCCCGCATATTTGTTTTGCTGCCACACAGGCCCTTGCCAACCAAGTTGTAATTCCAAGCCTTTCGCCAAACCTGTACGCAATAGCATATCGCCATTCAGCGTTAAGGTTTTGTCGTGTTCGCCCGCAACACTTTCTTGTTGATAGCTGATACTTGGTAAACCTTGTTCCCAAGCCAACTGACCAACAGGGGTAATTCCCGTACCGATGCCCGCACGCGGACGATCAAACGAAAAATCGCTAGAAAATGCTGTGCTCGCCATCATTGAGGCTGCCATCAAGCTCAATGTTTGAAGTGTTTTCATGATTATCCCCTTCTTGATATTTTTAGTGACGTGTTATGCAGTCAATTCTTTTGACATTTTTGCGCCATTTTTGCGTAATAATTCCAGCGTTTCACGTTCTTCAAGTAGAGATTGTGACCAGTCAATTTCATCAAAATCACAATCAAAAAACAGTTGGCTGATGGATGAAAGTACCGTCAAGTTTTCTTCATCACGCGTATTCGGATCGACGTTTTCATCTAATAAACGTTGTACGACAGGCACACAGGCTGAACTCGCGGCATCCCACAATGGACCATAGAATTCTTCTGAATCCCATAAATGCAAATTGGCTTTGGCCTGAATCAGTGCATCTAAAATATGTAAATAAACTTGTAGTTCTTGCTGCTTCACTGCTTCGCTAAAAGGTTTATCTGCTTCATATGCTTCGCAAATTTTTTCCCACCAAGCAAATAAGCCATCGCAGAGAATTGACACAGGTGGCCCTTGTTCAGGGTCGATAAAATTAGGGTCTAGCCCTTCAGCAAGTAAACGTTGCACTTGGTCTAAATCGAGTTGCTGTATGGCTTGCACCAAAGCTTGCTGTTGGTTGCTTAACATGACCCACGCTCACAATATTTTGAATTGTTGCTATTATGCCGATATCCCGACACGATTTCATAAAACCAGCTAAAAAATCATGTGTAAATTTGATACCTCCGTAAAAAAAGCCCGAACTGGGCTTTTTTTACGCATTTATTTCTAATCTTCATCAATCACATCATCAACATCGACATATTCGGGTAAACCACCACCTCGATGATGTTCTTTTTTATCATAAAGATGTTCTAGGCTACGCTTTAACTTATCTATCGCACCATGAATTGAAACATCAATATTGTTGGCTTTATGCGCCACGGCGATGGGCTTCATACCTGCTGAACGGGCTTCGATCAAACAGCGTTTATCATGATCGCCTGATTTTTCCCCATTTTCGTCACTAATATGCACTGAAAAATGTGTAATTCGCTCACTATAGCGTTGGAATTCTTGCGTCAACTCTTCACGAACATAACTAATTAAACGTTCACTACCTTGGATGTGATTATCTGTACGGATTTCAATATTCATAAATATCTTCCTCTCTTTTCTTTGAGACGGTCTACCAAACTTCTTCTATAAGGCACACTTTGAGCATGCATTCATTCAGTGCGGTTGTATATTTTGATTATGTAAATGCCTGTGGTCTCCTCGCTTTTTATCGGTTACTTTGCAGCCACCCAGAAGATCTGTTCTCATTCCAATATCCGTCCTTACTGAAAAATAAGCAAGCTGATTTTGACAATTTAATGAAAACTTGAATAAATAAATTCGCAGGATAAACACATGTTCAGGCTGATCTATTTTGGGTCATAAATTGAGATGATTAGCCTAGATTGCTCTTTATTTATGGGTGAAATATCACTTTTAATAATGCAGAATGTAAGCGATGGGAAGATCGTAAAATTTTTCCTATTCGATAAATACAAAACAGCAATAATTAAGAAGATGATCTGTCATGAAAACACTTGCCTTCATCCATAATGACACAGCACTTTCTGCCGTCGGGGACTTTTCCCCTGTTGTATCGGTATTTTCTCATTATGAATTAGGTAATACCGTTTCTCCTTTTTTATTGCTCGATCATATCGGCCCCGGTCATTTAAAACCGACTAAACTGCGTAAAGGGGTCGATGACCATCCGCATCGAGGCTTTGAAACGGTCACGATAATGTTTCAAGGTGAACTGGAACACCGAGATTCAACTGGCGGTGGTGGTATCATTTCCGCAGGAGATGTGCAGTGGATGACTGCTGGTTCAGGTGTGATACACAAAGAAGTGTTTAGTGAAGCTTTTTCGCAAACAGGTGGCACATTTGAAATGCTACAACTGTGGGTGAATTTGCCTGCCAAAGACAAAATGAATTCACCACGTTACCAAAACCTGCAAAAAGAAAAAATTCCGAAGGTGCAGTTGCCCTATGAAGCAGGTTGGTTACGTGTCATTGCGGGTGAATATGACGGTCAATTCGGCTCAGCCAAAATACACTCACCTTTGCAGGTGTACGATCTTTTTATTCGACAAGGTCAGCGCATCATTTTGCCCGCAAAATCAGGTGATACAACTTTGATTTACATGCGTTCAGGGCGAGCTGTCTTCCAAACGGATGATGAAGTTTTAGAAGATCATGCGATGGCGGTGATGTCGAACTTTGGTGATCAAGTAGAACTAACTGCGCAACGGGACTGTTCAATATTATTTTTAAGCGGTACGCCATTCAATGAACCCCTTTACGGACGAGGTTATTTTGTCATGAACAGCTATGATGAAATTTTACAAGCCTATGAAGACCTAAAGAATGGTCGCTTTATTCAACCTATTGAAGGAGGTGATGAATAAAGCGATTTGCATCTATATGTAAGGGTATTGCGCTAAGGCATCTCTAATATCAGAATAGCGAAAAACTTCATCTGGCTCATCAAGTAAAAATAAAAGATAAGCTCTGACCGCAAATCTCTGTTCAGCATTAAATAAGCTAAATTTTCGCTCCATATCAGCCCATGGACGTGTCAAAGTAAAAGTGAGCTCTTGTAAATAATCACCATTTAAATTCGCCAATAAAAATGCAGGCAAATGAAATAACATGCCCTGTGCATCAAAGAAAGAGAGGCTACTGTTACAACGATTCAAATCATCTACTGAGATATTACGCCAATTTAATTTTTCATCTTTGGCACGATAAGCCAAGCATTCTGCTTCACTCGCATAATCATCTATTGCTTGTGCTTCATATAAACCAATGCCCTCTTCCAAGGTGACTCCAGCAAAAGCACTCTCAATCTTTTGTCTAAGCTGATCCAGCTGTTGCCAGCGTGGTAATAGTTCTTCAGCTTCTGCAATCGTAATTGGATCGTAGCCTTTACTGCGCATTTCCTGAATATCATCAGGTGAAGGGTATTTTTTCATCAGACTACAATATCTGCTAAATTACCTTTCTGCTCTAACCAATGCTTACGGTCAGCTGAACGCTTTTTCGCTAACAGTTTATCCAACAAACTTGCGGTCAAATGTGCATCATCCAAATCGAGTTGTACCAAACGACGTGTGTTCGGGTCCATGGTCGTTTCACGCAACTGACTCGCATTCATTTCACCCAGCCCTTTGAATCGGGTAATTTGCGGATTTTTATTACCTTTGACTTTTTTCAAAATCGCTTCAAGCTCGTCATCGTCCAAGGCATAATGCACATCTTTCGCGATATCAATTCGATACAGCGGCGGCATAGCGACATATAAATGACCTTCTTCCACTAGCACTGGAAAATGCTTGACGAATAATGCGCAGAGTAAGGTTGCAATATGCAAACCATCCGAATCCGCATCGGCAAGAATGCAGACTTTGCCATAACGTAATTCCGAAAGATCATCACTACCAGGATCAACACCTATCGCAATTGCAATGTCGTGGACTTCTTGCGATGCCAATACCTCATCCGAGGACACTTCCCATGTATTTAAAATTTTTCCTCGAATCGGCATAATTGCTTGGAAATTTTTATCGCGCGCTTGTTTGGCACTACCGCCTGCTGAATCACCTTCGACAATAAACAATTCACTATCTTCACGAGTCAAGCCGACACAATCCGCCAATTTCCCTGGTAATGCAGGGCCAGCGACGATCTTTTTACGTTCGACTTTTTTTGCCGCTTTTAAACGACGACCCGCTTTAGCAATCGCCATTTCTGCCAATTGCGTGGCAATTTCAGCATGTTGATTCAACCACAGCGAAAATGCATCTTTGGTGATATTCAGCACAATATTCGAGGCTTCTCGGCTAGATAAACGCTCTTTGGTCTGTCCTGAAAATTGCGGTTCCTGAAATTTCAATGAAAGAATGAAATTCACGCCATCCCAAACATCTTCAGCCGAAAGTTTCATATTGCGTGGCAGCAAATTACGCAGCTCACAAAATTCACGCAAGGCTTCAGTAATTCCCGACCGTAAGCCGTTCACATGCGTGCCGCCTTGCGCAGTGGGAATCAAATTCACGTAACTTTCTTGAATCTGCTCGCCGCCATCAACATTCCAGCAAATGGCAAACTCACAGGCTGCTCGGTCAGCTTTTCCACTACTCACAAAAGCAGGATCAGGCAGAATTTCCCGATCTTGCAATTCATCCATTAAATAGTCGACCAAACCATTTTCAAATTGCCATTCAATTTTTTCGTTATTGATCTGATCGACATAGACAATTTTTAGGCCTGCGGCGAGTACCGCTTTGGCTTTTAAATTATGTTTGAGGGCTTTTAAAGCAAATTTTGGACTATCAAAATATTTCGCTTCTGGCCAAAAACGCACGGTTGTACCTGTGGCACGCTTCGCAACTTTACCTTCGAGTACCGATAATGGCTCGACAGGTTCACCCTGTTCAAACGCCATTTGGTACAAATTTCCTTGACGTTGAACTGCCACTTCAACTCGGGTCGATAAGGCATTAACCACGGAAATACCCACGCCATGCAAACCACCCGAAAACTGATAATTGTCGGTGCTGAATTTTCCGCCTGCATGTAACTTAGTCAGAATAATTTCAATCCCGCTTTGACCATATTCAGGGTGAATATCGACAGGCATACCGCGTCCATTGTCTTCCACCGACAATGAGCCATCTTCATACACGGTCACATAAATTTGATTGGCATGTCCAGCCAGTGCTTCATCGACTGCATTATCAATCACTTCCTGCGCTAAATGATTGGGACGCGTGGTATCAGTATACATGCCCGGACGGCGGCGAACAGGGTCTAGTCCAGATAGAACTTCAAGGGATTGTGCCGTGTATTGTGTCACTTGGTCTGACTTCCTATTCTATGGCTGCCGATAAAAATTCGAGCACGAGCGGTATTTTTTCATCAAAGTCATCCATCGCATGATTTCCACCGACCTCGGTCAAAATCAACGCCGATGGCTGCGCCGCATTATAATAAACTTGTGCTTGATGATAATCCAAAACTTCATCGCCTTGTTGTAACAGCACTAAAATTTTATTGGCATGTTTAAGTTCAATCTGAGCCAGCGTTTGAAGTTGCTGCAATTGGTGTTTATCTAGCGTCCATTGTTCCGTTATTTTCAACGGCATTTGTTCAACGCCAAATAAATTTTGGAAGAGCTGCCATGGTTGCATGGCAGGATTGATCAATACCGCAGGACAATCAAATTGAGCGACCAAATTCGTCGCATAAAATCCACCTAAACTACTGCCCACCAAAGCAACAGGTTCATTTTTGAATGATTCTATCAAGCGAGAAAGCGTAGCAATCACATTCAATGGTGATTGATTTAAATCAGGTAAATGTACGTGGATATTGGTCTTATCTGCACAATATTGTCGCAACTGCTGCCCTTTTTTAGACATTGGACTACTGCGAAAGCCATGTAAATAAATGAGATGCATAATATTCCAAAAGAATTTTGGCTTAAACTTAAGCGAAAATCGGCACAGGATGGTGGACTTTCACTGATTCATTTTTTATATAAATAGAAGATAAGCTTTATATTGTCAGACACAAAATACGATAGTGCATTCTATTCCTGAGTATGCTAAAAATTACGAATGCAACATATAAAATGCAAAAGTTTGTTATAAGTTATCAAGAACATGATCAACAATTTCAAACTTTTGGTATATACACGGATGGGAAATCAAGATGCCAAGTTTAACACCTCTGCATGAAAACTACTGCAAATGGGATAGTACGCCCCCAAGTCAAGCAGATATTTTAGAGGGTTTGGCACAAGTTGTGACCGTCAGCTTAAGTGGAGTGCATGATTTAATGCAAGTCATCCAAACTGAAGTGTTACGTACAACGCTCGGTTTGAGTGCACAAAAAGCCAAAAAAATTCAGAAGCTTCCCCAGTTGCAAAAGTTTTACCAATTTTCTTATGATGCGATTCAAAAATACGCAAATCATTTTGTAGCCCCGAGTTTACGGGGAATTATTGAAAAATTTCCAGCTTTACACGATAAGCCGCTGACACCGACATTACATATTTTGGTCGGCATATTGAATGGAATTTTTGGCGACTATTTCGTCAAGCAACATAATCCAATGGCTTTACCAATGGCGCTGTATGATCACTATGGGTCATTACAACAAGGGGAACTTACAGGTCGGGTCGTGATTCTGGCTCATGGCTTATGTATGAGTCACTTGAGTTGGTCTAACAGCCGTTACGGTGGGGTTGGCGAGCGTTTGCTGGCGCAACGTGATAACAATACTATGCTCTATCTGAACTATAATTCAGGTCGCCGTATCTCTGCCAATGGCCGCAGCTTTGCAAACTTGTTGGAAGATCTAGTACAACGTAACCCACGTATTACCAGCATTGACTTGATTGGTCACAGCATGGGTGGTTTGGCCTCTCGTAGTGCATTGTTCTACGGTAAGCAAAACTTGTATCAATGGGTTCATATGGTGGAAAATTTGGTCTGTATCGGATCACCCCATCATGGGGCTGCCTTAGAGCGTTTCGGTTTTTTATTACAAGATAAAATCGGTGCTTTCCCTTTTATTAATTTGTTAGGTCAATTAGGAAATATCCGCAGTAACGGCATTTTAGATCTTCGCTATGGCAGCGTCCGTGATGATGATTGGGAACATAACGATGCACGTATTGGCTTTGCAGACGATAATCGAAAACCTGCCCCGCTGCCGTCACATATCAACACCTTTCTCATTGCAGGCACTTTAGAATTTGAAAAAGTCCGCAATAAAGCACTTTCTGTGATTGGCGATTATCTCGTCAGTGTATCAAGTGCGCTTGGAGAACATACGAACCCGCGTTTTCAGCTGAAATTACCCGAAACCCACAAAGCGGTATTTTATGGGCTGAATCATATGGAAATTCAATATCATTCCAGTGTTGCAGAGCAAATTACGCGTTGGTTATATCCTGATGTAGGTGAAGTTGTGGAGGCGGGTGTTCAAACTCATTTGGTCAATGTTCCACAACATACAACATTTGAGAATTTGGATGGGATTGTTGAGACTTGAATGAGAAAGCCCGGTTATTTCTCTTAATAACTGGGCTTTTGCAATAGCAGAAGTATTAGATTCGTTGCGAATGATCCATCTTAATTTAACACTTCCATTTATCATTTTGGAAAAATCTAGATTTATAGATAAGCCTATCTATAAAATATTTCTAGTAATTTAAGACATTTATTTCAGTTTTATTAATTTCTCCTTGTTACCTTCTATGTAAGTTAAATTATAATTTTTATCAATTAATACATTTTTATTTGCTGGGATGAATTTATTTTCTACTACACCAAAAGTATTAATGATTAAAATAGCAAGTTTTGGGCCCTCATTATCATTTTCTTCAAATGGCGAGACAATAACTTGTTTACCACTTTGTGTTTCTGGAAGAACAACACCATCTCCATAACTTAGAGAAATAGATGGATAGAATTTCACTAAATTAGATGAACTCACCAAATTTACTTTAGCACAACTATTTATATCTTTCTTTAAAAGGCACTTAAAATGATCAACTGAGTTGTAAGGCAAATGTGTTGTTACTAAGCCATGAATATTTCTTTCTTCTTTCGATTTTGCCCCAGTAGTTAAAAAAGATAATCTTGATAAATACTCGTCCCTATAACATTGATTCCTAACCAGACCTGCACCTTCTCCAGCTATATAGGTTGTTTTTCCCCCACAATTATTTTTTATTTTTTTTACCCATTTATTATAATCATTTTTTTCTCTATTTTTTTCATTGTCGAGTTTAATAATTAGTTTCTTATTCTCCTTTTCTATACATTGTATGCTTTCATAAACATTATTCTTATTACAATTTATTGATGAACTATCTGCACATGCGGATATTGCTGAACCAAATGTCAACAATAGTAATCCCGCACCAACCATATATTGACTAAACATATTAAATTCCTTTGAAGTTTTTAGGGAGGAACCCAAACCAGTCATCTACTTATCAACAAGAATGTCAATAATTTTCATCTAACCACTTCTTAATTTCTGCGACTGTCTTATAATTATAATAGACACTCCCCTCAACTTTTCCCTCAAAACCTTCGGCATTATCAGCAAATATATTTGTTATTTTTTTCAAATTTACACCACTACTTTTAGTTATTTGATAAAGATTTACTTGATACATCCTTCCTTCTATTTGCGGAGTACAGCAGTAATAAGCTGAATTAAGTGTAATCAATAGTGGTGGTTTATTACTCTTTGGTTTATAAATACTGACAGCTAAAAGCTGATGATTGTCTTTCGCTGCAAGATCTGAATACTCATCAATGAATACTCTACTTTTTTGATTTCCAATATAATTTTTCAAATATTGACCAACATCAGACTCGCATACATAATTATAGAATTTATAGTCATTTTCTTTAAATACACTTAAATTTACTGTTTCTTGTATATAGCATTGATCTTTTGCAAATAAATACTGAGGAAAAACCAATAAACTGATCAAAAGAAAAGAATATTTTCTCACGAACACCCCTCTTGATATTTCAATTTATCAAGTGTTCCATATGTAACCTCTACCACCTTCTGCTCAGCAATGTAAAACTTAACACCGTTATTGCTATCAAACTGGTGCTGCAAGTAGTATGTATTGTCATCATATGCGCTTCTTACTAATTTCAGGTCTTTAATTTTAGATTTTAAATTTTCAACATTAAGACCCATAAATTCAGATTGTTGATAGGAAGCAGTTGAAATATTATTATCAAAGACTAAATAAGTAATATTTTCATTAGTATTTTCTGCATATAAGCAATTATCAATTATTTCTGTATCATTCACTTGCTTTACGAGACCTTTATTTTTCAAATTGGTGTAATTTTTACCGATATTCATATCTTTAAATTCATATAACAATTTATCCGAAAAAAAATTATTATCGGCTGTGGTTTCTTCTCTAAAATCACATGCTAGTAAACTAAAACATAAAGGTAAAAAACATAGTTTATACATTGTTAAATGTCCTCAACCTTTGGTATACATTTACCAATATGTAAATGATGATAGTGATTTTTTGCATAACTTGTACTAGATATTTTGGGTTTCTTATTATAGCCATCTTGAGTATAAAAAACTCTAAATCCAAATTTTCTTAATTCTCGAACTAAAATAATATTCCTTTGTTCATCATAATCACTATTTTGTGTCCAAATTGTTTTTGTCCTATGTGCATTATTTTTCCCAATGTATCTAAAATCACATGCTTCACCATTTCTATGTGTAACACTAGGTGCTTGTGAGCTACCATCAATAAGACTTCCTCCTGAACTTGGATATTCCTCATAACCGAGACTCATAAACGTGCCAAGAACTCCTGACATGGTAAGGCCATTTAAATAAAATCTTATATTCCCTCCTGTCATAAACCATTTATATCCAATATTTCCATTTTTATATGAGCCATGTTTAGTAAAATCAATTAGATAACAATTGCCATTGATAATCTCATTTCCGGCTTTACGCATCGGTGCCCGAACAAATCTAGATTTCCCTAAATTATGAGTATTACCGTTTTGGTCATAATAGATAAATTCAGCGAATCCTGTTGCAGCTTTATTCTCTCTTTTGATTTTTCCATCATAATAAATATGATATCGGGTTGTATCACTAGATGAAGGTGATTGATCACTTACCGTTGTTAATGGCTTTCCTCCATTCTCAGTATAAGTATTGTTTTGCTTGGTTTGATCTTTTTTATCTGCCTCAGTTTTTGCATTTTCAGCTGCTTCTTTTGCCGTCTTTGCCTGGGCATCTTTTTTCTGTTGCTGTTCTTTTAGATCTTCGGCATGTTTACGCTTTGCATCTGCAACTTCATATAATTTCGATGCCCGAACAGCACTACCATTTACTATGAATGGCTTAGTTGGGCTTGATTTTTCTACACGACTTAGAACTAAACTTTTTTCTTTTATACCAAAGCCAAAAACAAAACCCGTTAACATTCGGACATTCATTATGCCACTGTTATTTGTCCTTTTAGGTATTTCTCGACCTCGATAAAATAGGCTAAACATCGTGTTTGGAACAGGCTTACCATCTTGAGTTACTGAAATGTTAAAAGAATGTACAGGAAGATTTACTTTAACCATTTTATTTTTTAATGCTGCACTAACTGAAAAATGATGTATTACCTGTTTTTGCCCACTGCCTTCTACGGACACCTCAATATCTTGCCCTTCCTCACCAATAATATCTTGCTTGATCCCACGACTATCAGCGGTATGCTTTTTAATATTACCTTTATAGGTAAGAAAGAAATTCATATTAGAGATTGCTTTACCAGAATCTCCTTCAACTATCTGAATATTAAAGTTTACATCTTTAGATTTAGGTTTCGACTCTGCTTCTCGAGATGTTGAAGGTTGTATATTCTCACTTCTTACCTCTTGTGGTGTTTTATTATTTTGGGGCTTCGGTTGAGGTGAACCATCTGCATCTAGTTTTGCTGAATGGCTTGAAACTTTGAAATCACTTGAGGTTGCTTTCTGTTTCTCATTTGCTTTTTGAATAATGCTATTCGACTCTAGCCCATCAGAAACAATTTTTATTTTAGTACCTGGATGTCTAACAATAACAGGCAGATTACCATTATTATCACTCTTAACGTTTACTTTTGTTTCTCCAGAAAAACTCTTCCCAAAGTAATTTGAGACAACTGTAACTTCTTTGTTTGCTAATATATTTTTATCTTTATCTTTTAAATTAATATAAATTTTTCTATTACAACATGTTTCTAGATCAAACCCCCCAAAATCTTCAATATACTTTTTAATATGAGTGCCATTACCATCTGTTTGTTTTGTTCCCTTGAATTTTGGTATTTCTAAAAAAGCACCTAAACCACCAATCCCGACAAGATGCATACCTGCAATTGCACCCGATTCTGAAATTTCTACATTCTGTATAGTTCTGCCAAAATGTTCATTAAAATTATTATTCCTAAGTTGATTACATAAGTAATTAATCCACTCTTTAATAATTTCATATTGGATTTCAGGGTTTTTTAAAAAAACTTCTTTTGAGCTTACATTCCTCTTACCTGACCACTTACCCACCCAGTTATTAGAATTAAATTGATTTTTCCAACTTGTCCGTAAAGATGAATTTTTATCTACATTTTCAATGTCTGCATACGAAATACCTTGATCACCTAAATAATATCCTAAATCATATAAAGCTTCTTCCCCCCATTGAAACAAACCCATAAAACCACTTTTATTTATGATACTCGCTGATTCAATATTCAATGGGTGATTTAAAGGCAATAGCAAGTTAGATGAGGATTCTTTAAAGCTAACCGCTTCTATAAAACCAGCTAAATTAGTCTCAAAATTTTTACTTGAATTTTTAAAGTTGATTGTTTTATTCATAATCAATTTTCCTTATACCAATCACCCACCTTATAAAAAGCCATACTCACTGACGTATAATTCTTTAAATAACTATTTAAAGCAGCTTTAGCTTCTCCAAAGTCTCCATTTTTTGCACAACTTAACTCTACTCTCGAATCCCCGCCCTCCTTCTGCGGTGGATTTACTTTCCTAAAATAAGAAAATGCATTTTTATCACTATATGCAATCCATATTTCATCTCTATCTTCTTTATAATAAGCTCGATAAATATAATAGTTATTTTTATTATATGAAACCTTAGTACAATTCCCTGTTGACATCCATTGATTATTTTTTGCTTTTAAATTTAATTGAGTTAATAATTTTAATCGATTTTGACTAGCATTACTCTTTTCGTAATCCCATATATGTGCACACTCTACTTCACTCAATTTTTTAATAGATATAACAGGGTTTTCATCCCAATATTTCATACATTCTTTGGCACTTTCCGCATGCAAATTTATACTATTTAGAAAAATACATGCACCTATCATTATCTTTACAGTTTTCATTATTAAATTAATCCCTAAGTCCAAAACTTTCAAAATCTGCTTTTAAATCTGTATCATCAATATGTTCATCACTATCGTGGTCATGGTTATGATCATCATCGCCACCGCAACAAGCCTCATCTAAACCATGACCTTGCCCTTCCGTGACCACTTCTTCAACCAGTTGTAGCTTATCTGAACTGTCATCATTCTTACCGAGTAAAAGAATTTCAACGCTATCTGGGTTATCACTAAAGATCCGCCCCGTCCTTGCGAATTGATCAAGAAAACCGATGTATTCTGTTTTCTTAGCGTGATTAATAACTTTATATTTAAATCCATCTTTCAATAAATCAGCATTAACCAACTCGCTAAAATCAAACCTTCGACTAAATATTCCACTCTCAGGTATTTTCGGCAGCTCTGCATTTACGGTTGCCCCACTGGTAAACAAATGCTGCCCTGCCTTACTTTCAAACTTTCCGCCTGTGGTTGAAAATACCCCATCTGCATTAATCTTGAGCTGAGAACCGCCTGCAGTAAGTACAATCTCTTTAGGACTGGTGATTTCGATTTTGTCTTCAGTAGAAATTAGTTTAATAACTTTCTTGGCAATCGCTTCAATTGCGTCATCCTGCGCTTGGATTTTTATCAAACCTTTTGCCGCATAAGCACTTAAGCCCTTTTGTGCTGCAAACAAACTAATCTTGTCCTGTGCATGCCCGATGATATTTTTCTGCGCGCTCAAGTTAATTGAACCATTGGCACTCTCGGCAATATCCTGTGATGCCTGCAAGATAATATTTTCAGGTGTCGTCAGTGCAATTCCATTTGGCGATGCTAAAAGCATTAATGCTTGTCTAAAAATTTTGCCTTGTTCCAGTTGCTTTGCATCAGAACTGCTTTCCAAACCTTGGGTATAGCCTTCCATAAAGCCTTGCAGTGAACTTAATGCTTTAGATGGTGTAACTTCTAATTTGCTCCCTTTACTAAAAGTTCCACAGGTGCTCATTAAATCAAAGTCTTTGATATCAACATTTGCCAAGACCTTTCCAACTTCTTGAATGCTTTCAAATGGATTTTGATGAATCTTATCTTTAATGTTTGCGAGTTTACCTTTAACAATATCCGCCCCATGCGCTTCAACGTTTTCAATAAACTCCTTTAAATTGGCTACCGCATCTTTGGCATCGGTAAAGAAGGCATTAAACTCATCGGCGATACTTGTGGCATTTCCTCCCAATGTGCCAATATCTTGGATAAAACCACCGCAATCTTTCAACGCATGAAGTGGATCGTTTGTCATCCCCTCTTTAAATAAATTCAGCGTGCTATTTAATGCCTGTCCCGTCGTTTTTAACTCCAGTGACTGAATTAGCTTAGGTAAACGGCTAATCACATTCAGGGCATCTGTTTGTTGTTTGGTCGCAATTTCGCTCAGCATTTTCATACTTTCATAACCTTGTGAAAGTAAGGATTGCGCTTGAGCTGCTTCTAAATGATCGGCAATGGCTTGTTCCTGCGCATAGGTACTGATGAGCATGCCTTTGCCCGCACGCACAGCACCCCAAGCATCAGTTCTTAATTCAAAACCTTCACCACGACCATTGCTGGTTGCTTGCTCTTTAGGATGGCTGAGATTGCCTAAATTCAGTTGGGTTGCCGCATGGCTACTTTGTAACTGGGTACTAATTTGTCCAGTCGTATCATCAAATCTTAATTGGTTAAAGCCACTTCCACTGACTTCTTGGCTGCGAATACCACTCAGCTTTTTGGTATCAGGCAGTTGACCTTTAATATCAAACTTGGTCGGAGAGCGTTGCGCTTCATGAATACGACCAATAATAAATGGACGATCAATATTGCCATCAAAAAAGTCGATAACAACCACCTCACCAATGCGTGGCAGGAAACGTGCCCCGTAGCCTTCCCCCGCCCAAGGGGTCAGGACATCGACCCATGCCGAGTCGGTATCATTGTCGTTGCTGCCAGCGCCACCATCGTGTCCATGATCATCGGTTCTAGTAAATAGAAAGCGTACTTTGATTCTGCCCCACTCATCCACATGAATGCTTTCGCCCTCTGGCCCAACCACCTTTGCTCGTTGCGGGTAAGCCGCTGGTCGATGCTGATCTGGGTGATATTCAGGAATCGTCTTGATATGACGGCGCACCAGCGTCAACTCATTTGCTTGGCGTTCTGTATCATCAGAACCATGTTTTTGCCAACGGCTTTGAGTGAGAAGTTGACTAATCTGCTGATCTAAGTCTTTTGGTAAATTATTTTGGTTATAGAATGTTTTCGCTGTGATCAAAAATTCCTGATCGGCACCTTCATGCTGATTAATTTCTGGATGCTCTTGCAAACTAAACCAATAGCCAACTTGCGCATCACGGACACTGCTATAAGCATTAAAATATTTGGCCTGATTTGCATATGAATCATTCAGTTGTTGATTGAGCTTATCAAGCTGAGTATTTGCAGAAGCTGTTGCCTGATCTTCGCCTTTCAAGTCTTGCATCCATGCAGGACTCACATGCCATGCTTGCTCTAGGCTCAAACTTGCAGAATCGTAGTTTTCTGAATGGGTATGCGTGCTAACAACCGAACCTGCACCTTCTTCCTGCGTTAAAACATCAGGCTGCCAGCGTTGCACATGTACTGCTGTCGGTTGCAAACTACGTACCGCCACAAAACCCGTAATACTGTCTTGTTGTTCTGTGGCACTACTGCGGTGAAAGCGAATGCTGCGGCGCGCTAAGGCTTGATACTGGCTATTATCATCAATTAATCTTAGCTTTTGCGGCTGAACTGGAAGGGTGAAATGTGGAACAATCAGTTCCGCTTCATCAATCAGCCAACTCACTCCTTCACTGCGCCATAACCGTGTCAGAAAGTCATAATCAGATTCATTGTGCTGCATGCTAAAAGGGCGAATGTCATAGTTTTGACTCAGCCCATTTAAATCTAAACTTAAACTTGCCGCAAAAAGTGGGCTTTTTTCTTGCCATTCTTTGAATAAAACTTCAGTAATTTCTATGACACTTTTATTCATAAAAACACGACTATTACGGCGTTTATGCCATAAGTTTGTCGCATCCTTAATGGTCAATTTATACAGTGTTAATGAACCGTCACTTTGTCCATAACTGGCTTCTGTAATAATACCTGTGGTACGAAATAGTTGACCTGAATCGGTCACTTGATCGACTGCAACCTGCACGCCAATAAATTGTTTCAATGGGATATGCGCATTGGTCGATAGACAAATAAGCTCCGCTTCAAGTCCTACATTGAGCTGATGCTTCCCTTCAATACGTTGTAAGAAAATTTGGTTGTTGAGTATTTCATTAGAAAATTGTACGTGAATGGCACGTTTTTGTGCACTTAGCCCTATTTTTTCTAATACATTTAATATATTAAAAAGCATTTTTATAATCAAATCTTATGAGAATCGGCTGAACTTTATTAAAAACAGAATCATCTGTCTACAAAAACATGACCGTTTTGGGTAAAAAATTACATTTTTGTTTATTTAGTGACGAAATAAAACCCTCGATAAATGCAATCTATCGAAGGTTATTCGTCATAAGTTCATATCTTTTATTATTTTTTTGCCAATCCATACGGCCTAAACAACTGCCATAAGCAAATCAATAAAATCAAAGCGAAATAAAGCAAAGACCAGAAAGGTAAAGATTGCCCTAAAAAAGTCCAATCAATGGCAGCACACTCACCTGAACCTGACAGCACTTCTTTTAACACGGCATTAAATGGCAAAGCATCAACCAAATAATTTAAGCCTGGGCCACAGCTTGGGACTTGATCTGCTGGTAAATGCTGCAACCAAACATGGCGCGCTGCCACGCCAACCGACCAACCAATTGCAAGAGTCGCTAAGAAGGCATAGCTGCGTTTGATTGCATTTGAAACCGGGTTATGAATAAAGGCGATGAGTGCAATTAAACCCATGACGATTAAACCGACGCGCTGAAAAATACACAATGGACACGGGTCTAAACCTTGCACATGCTCCAAGTACAGAGCAAATGAAAGTCCAATAATACTGGTCAGTACCAACACAGCACTGACGATACGGTAATTCCATTGCATGGAAAGTCCTCTTATTTTTTAACGATATTGCGCTAAATACTCTTCAAAGCTGAGCGCATGATCTTGTTCAAGTTGTTGCTGTTTGTACAAAGACGACTGTGCCAGCTGTTCAAAATAATCTTTTCGGGCGTTCGATAATGGATGTTCAGCATAATACTGCGCATGTTGCTGCGCCATAATACTGCCAAAACTCCATGTTCCGCCATGTTCTAAAGTATCCGAAATCACATGCGCTGAAGGCGTATTGTCCACATGTTCGATACGTTGCTGCATGACTTGGACTGACTGTTGATACAATGCACTGTGCTGCATTTGATCAAGTATTGCAGCGCAATCATCTATCCCTTTTAAATGTTGTTGTACCCAATCTTGTAGCGGATGTGTTTTACCATCTGCCTCAATTTGCGCATTTACTGCACGTCCGCGATTCACCACTTCGGTTTGATTGCGCTCAATCTGTTCTTGCTCATCTGCCCATAAATCTGGACTTTCATTCAATAAACAGTACAACGCTAAACTTTCTAAGAAGCCTGCTGTGGTTTCATCAATTCCAATCGGACTATAAGGGTTTACATCGACCGCGCGTAATTCGACATAGCCGACACCACGATTCTGTAAAGCTTGCGATGGTGTTTCGCCCGCTTCAGGCACTTGCTTCGGACGCACTAAGCTGTAGTACTCATTTTCAATTTGCAGGACATGGTCATTAATTTGAATGGGCTCGCCTGTCGCATTATCCAAGCCTAAATCACTAAACTGTGGATACGGCGTATGCACCGCTTTTTGTAAGCCTTGCAGATAACTATTCAAGTCGTTGTAATAAATACCCAATTGCTTTTGTGCCGAGTTCTGATAGCCCAAACGCCCCATGCGCAAAGCGGTCGCTTCAGGTAAATATAATGTTCCTTTAACCAAAGGCAATAAATGATGCTCTCGACCTGTTAAGAAACAACGACAGACTGACGGACTTGCGCCAAGCAAATACATCACCAACGGCGTTAAACGAATAAAATTACGAATCAAGCCGAAATAACGATGGCTACGATAATCTTGCAAGCTCAGATGCTTTAATTGTTGATTTGTTTCATGTTGTTGCAAGGCTTCAAATAACTGATCTGGGAAAGATAAATTATAGTGTACGCCTGAAATGGTCTGCATACGGCGACCGTAACGCACCCCTAAACCATGACGATACAAGGTTTTAAAACGACCAATATTGGACGTGCCGTACTGTGCTAATCGAATATTTTCTTCATTATCATCCAACATACAGGGCATCGACAGCGGCCATAGTCGCTCGCCATCTTCAAGTTGTTGATGCACCACAGTATGAATATCTCGAAGTTCATTCAGCGCAGCTTCAATGCTACCGTGCGGTGTGGTGATAAACTCCATCAACGCTTCAGCATAGTCCGTGGTGATATGTGGATGCGTCAGTGCTGAACCCAATGCTTTGGGATGATTTTTTTGTGATAGAAATCCATTGCTTTGCATGCGCAAACTTTCGCGCTCTATTCCACGTAACATTCCTTTAAATAGCGAGGCATCGACCCAAGTGGGAATCACCGAGGCAGATAAGGTGCTAGGTTGCTTCATAAAGTATAGCTCGCTTGTTTAAAATCTGCTGACCCAAACCGTGGTAACAGCTTCACCGATTATAACGACAAGTATGATCTAGTCATCTGATTTAGTTTAGTAATTTTTATCACAATCTTATTACATAAGACACATTCGAATTGTGATTTTATTGATACATAAAGGTCGCACTGGAAACCGCTATGCAAGCACAAGACATTCTCGATTTTTGGTTCGATGCTGATCATCGCTCACTTTGGTTTGCAAAGAGTGATGACTTTGATGCCAAAATTCAACAACACTTTGCAATCCTCCATCAACAAGCCGCACAGTCAGAACTTTGGTCATGGCGCAAAACGGCAGAAGGTCGTTTAGCTGAAATTATTGTGTTGGATCAATTCTCTCGCAATTTATATCGGGATCAAGCGCAAGCCTTTGCCTATGACAGCATGGCATTGGTTTTGGCACAGGAAGCCATTAGCTTACAACTCGATGCTCAACTCAATCCTGAACAACGTTCATTTTTATATATGCCCTTTATGCATAGCGAATCGCAACTCATTCATGAATTTGCGCTGAAACTATTCCAACGTTTAGGCAATGAAATGAATTTAAGTTTTGAGAAAAAACATAAACTGATTATTGATCGTTTTGGGCGTTATCCGCATCGCAACGCTATATTAAATCGCCATTCGACGCCTGAAGAACTTGAATTTTTAACCCAACCGAACAGCAGTTTTTAAGTCGATTGATTGCAATCGTGAAATAGAGGACTGATCTATGAAAACTTTATTGATGTGCTCTACTTTAGTATTGGTCTTGGTTCTAAGCGGATGTGCCAGTCTTGCATCGAAACCAAAAACCTTTGATCAACTCGGTCAATTCACCGCTTATCCATTAAATAAGCAAACTTTTCGGGTCAGTTTTCAAGCGGGAAATCAGCTTAATTATGGAACAGCAGAAGAAATCACTTTGCTAAAAGCTGCGCAAACCACACTGCAACAAGGTTTCCGATATTTCACAGTGCGAGATGATCCAAGCAATGCTCGGCATAAAACTCCACGCCAAGCTGTCATTTACCCCTCACCTGCATATTATCCGTTTGGATATTCAAGACGTTATCCTGCTTTTTGGTCAAATTCATTTTATGATATGCCACAAGTGGTCAATCTTGATCCGATTGAAATCTCGTATACTATTGAGTGTTTTCAAAATCAACAGCAGTCACCCGAAGCTTTTGATGCACAATTGATTTTGCAATCATTAGGCAAAAAATATGGTCTAAGTGCGACAGGACAAGTGTTGCCGCCATCTGCCTCCGCTTCACCAAAAAAATAATTTGAAGGATGTTTAAATGAGTTCAGCCGAAGAAATCCATGTGCCTAGCCTGCAAAGAAGTAAAGCTTTCGCGACGCTAGCATTAATCATGGCGGTTGTGACGTGGGTTGTTTTAATGATCACGGCGCATTTTCTGCCTGAATATAAATGGATCATTCATATTTTTATGTTGGGTGCTGAAGCAGGCGTGGTCGGTGGTTTGGCAGACTGGTATGCCGTGACCGTACTATTCCGCAATCCGTTTGGGAAAATGCCTTTACCGAAGCTGCTACGCGATCATACCGAAATTATTCCACGCAATAAGGCACGTATCGCAGAATCAATGGGGCGTTTTGTACAAGAGAATTTCTTATCGCCACAAATTGTGCAACGCAGCTTACAAAATGTCGATATCAGTTTGGCAGTCGGTGATTGGTTAGCCAATCCTAAAAACAATAAACAAGTGGTGCAGATGATTCAGCACACTGTTCCGAAAATATTCGAATTTGTCAGCCAAGACCAAATTTCTAATTTTGTGCAAAATAACAGCGTGCAATGGGTTCGCAGCACCAAAATCAATAATCTCGCCAGCGAAATGTTGCGTGCTGTTTTAGAAAATGATTTCCATCAAGATGTCTTACAACGTGGGCTTGATCTCGCACATGAGTGGATGGTATCGCATCCTGAACAAGTCCGTGAATTATCAGGCAATTTATTTAAAGAATTGGGCGTTTGGAAACTTGCCAAAGGTGCAAGTTGGATTGGTATTGATGTACAACAACGTACCATTGATTCAATGATTGAAAAAGTCGAATCAATGTTAGCCAACCCTGAACACCCTTGGCGCCAAGACATTGAAAGCAATACACACACATTGATGTTAGAACTCGCCAATGCCGAAAGTAATGCCAGCCTACGCTTGAATGATGGCAAAAATGCGTTATTGGATAGCCCACAAGTCCTTAATTTTATTAGCGGTGCAGTGGCAATTTTATGTGATGCAATCAAAACTGATTTAGAACAACCCGATTCAGGAATCGCTGCCAACTTACAAATCGCCATTCAACAACTGGGCGAAAGCTTGATGCAGAACGAAAATGTTCGCCAAGTCTTGAATGAAAAAATGGTCGGTTTAGCCACCAATTTCAGTGCCCAATATAGCGATAAAATCATCCGTTATATTAGTGAACGCATCCACGAATGGGACTCACGTGAAATGATTGCTAAAATTGAAAGTGAAGTGGGCGGCGATTTACATATGATCCGCGTCAATGGCGTGATTGTCGGGGCATTTATTGGATTGGCGCTCGGTGTGATTCGTGCCATTGTTGAAAATGTTCTATAAGAACTTTTTCAGTTATAACGGTGTCTTACTTCATTCTCATCCAATAATAGGATAAGCCTTCGGCTCGACCTATCTTACGAAACTTTGTTTCTCATTTTGGGAAAAGTAGGCAAAACCTGAGCTGTGGTTATAGCAGCGCAAGATCCACAAAACCTGTTATCTTCTTTCTACTGATGTATTTATCGCAAAAACATTATCTAGCAAAAGTAGTCCTGCCTCAAACAGTTGCGGATGACGTTATTACGTATCAATAACTGTCTAGGTTAAAAATACATTTTTAATGTTACTGAGGAACGTCAATTGTTAAATTTAAGTTGCGATCTGCTCTTGCGATGGCGGCATGGATGACGCGTCAGTACTACAAAGGATTTTTGTTACTTTTCATCCTCGAAATTAAAAAATGCCTAAACAAATTACTTATAATCCCTCACAGCATACGAGGCTATGTAGAATCATCGTAAAAAGAAATGAAATATTAAAAAGGACATCCCATGTTGCAACTTCAGTCCAAACTTCCTAGCCAAGGTGTAACCATTTTTAGCGTCATGACTGAACTCGCACATCGCTTAAATGCCCTAAATTTATCACAAGGTTTTCCCGATTTTCCTACACCAAGCGCCTTACTCGAAGCGCTGAGCCAAGCAACCTTTGAAGGCTACAATCAGTATCCTGCGGGTGATGGTGTTCTTGCATTACGCGAACAAATGGCACAACAATTTCTGCAACGTGATCAACTCACTCTCGAGCCGCACGCTGAAATTACCATCACATCGGGTGCAACTGTGGCGATTTTCTGCGTCATTCAAGCCTGTATTCATGCTGATGATGAAGTCATTATTTTTGACCCAAGCTATGACAGCTATGCCCCTGCGGTGCAACTGGCAGGCGGAAAATCCATTCACATCAATTTAGAAGCACCTACTTTTCAGGTCGATTGGCAAAAGGTCAAAGATCAAATTACTGCCAAAACACGCATGATTATTGTCAATACGCCGCATAATCCGACTGGTGCAATTTGGTCAGAACAGGATTGGCGACAACTGATTGAGCTGATTCAAGATAAAAATATTGTGGTGTTGTCCGATGAAGTTTATGAACATTTGGTGTTTGATGGACAACAGCACTTTAGTGCGTTGCAATTCCCAGAACTGAGAGATCGAAGTTATGTGATTGGTTCTTTTGGGAAAACTTTTCATGTTACTGGATGGAAAACAGGTTATTGCGTGGCTTCTGCCGATCTGATGCGTTTATTTCGCCAAGTGTATCAATTTGCCAATTTCTGCGGCACTACGCCTTGTCAAATTGCGCTCGCCAACTACATGCAGCAACATCCTGAACATATTCAACAATTGCCCGATTTTTATCAGCGCAAACGTGATTTGTTTAATCAGCAAATTCAACAGTCGCGGTTTAAATTCACACCATCGCAAGGCACTTATTTTCAAACGCTAGATTACAGTGCAATTCGTTCCGACCTGAATGATGTTGAAATGTGCCATTTCTTGGCTGAACGACATAAAATCGTGGCGATTCCAATTTCTGTGTTTTACCAAAAGCCGCCTAGCGATTTGCGTTTAATTCGCTTTTGCTTCGCCAAAACTGACCAAACTTTAACGCGTGCAGGCGAAATTCTGCTGCAATGTTAATCAACAAAAAATCACCCGAAGCCCCATGACATCGACACAGCTTATGTTAAGTTGAAACAGAGCGTTGCTGGCTAAAATGTTAAGGAATCTGAATGGCATCTCGTTTACCTTTGGTGATGCAACCCAATTTATGGAAAACCTTCTTTGTTTTTCTAGTGCCACTCATTGCCACCAATATTTTGCAGAACCTCTCAGGCACCATTAACACCATTTTTGTCGGGCAAATGATGGGGGTCGAGGCAATTGCCGCTGTCGCAGTGTTTTTTCCAATTCTGTTCTTTTTACTGGCTTTTGTGATTGGAATTTCAGCAGGCACGACCGTATTGGTTGGGCAAGCGTGGGGCGCGCAGAACATTGAAAAAGTTCGTTCCGTGATTGGTTCAACCTTATTTATGACGTTGATTGGCGGGACAATTATTGCCATTTTAGGTTTTGTTTTTGCTCCGAATATCCTAAATTTACTCGGCATTGATCCAAAAGTTATGCACTTATCCTTGCCCTATGTACGATGGATGCTGGCAGGAAGTCCATTGCTCTTTGTCTATATCGTGTATACCTCGATTTTGCGTGGCGTTGGCGATAGTGTCACACCATTGATTGCATTGGGTTTAACCAGTGTGATTGGTTTAATTGTCACCCCTATTTTACTCAAAGGTTATTTTGGATTTCCTGCTTTGGGAATTATTGCCCCTGCAATTGCCACGATTTTAGGCTACGCAGCCGTGCTAATTTTCTTAGCGTTTTATCTGCACCATAAGAATCATCCTTTAAAGTTAGATGCCCGACTGTTACAGCATGTGCGTCATGATGCAAGCTTAAGCAAAATCATTTTAAAATTAGGCATTCCCACAGGCATACAAATGGTCACCATCTCTTTAGCGGGTTTGGTCATTATTGGTTTGGTCAACCGCTATGGCGCACATGCCACGGCGGCGTATGGTGCGGTCAATCAAGTGCTGAATTATATTCAGTTCCCTGCCATGTCGATTTCAATTGCCGCATCCATTTTTGCCGCGCAAGCGATTGGCGCAGGTAAACCTGATTTACTGGCAAAAGTGACTCGCACGGCGTTGAGTATGAATATTCTGTTTACAGGCGGTCTGATCGCATTGGCGTACTTATTTTCTAAGTATTTAATGGCGTTATTTATTACCGATCACAGCGTCATTGAATTGGGTCAAAAACTATTATTTATTGTGCTATGGTCGATTCTATTTTTCGGTGCCAGTGCCATTTTTGCTGCGATTATGCGTGCCAGCGGCACTGTGACCGTACCCATGATGATTAATATTTTAACCATTCTTTTAATCGAAATTCCTTGCGCCTATTGGTTTAGCACGCTTTGGGGTTTAACTGGTATTTGGATGGCGTATGCGCTTGCTTTCGTGAGCCTGTGCGTATTTCAAGCGTTGTATTATCAATTTATTTGGAAAAAATCGAAGATTAAAATTTTGATTTAATCGCCAAAATCAAGGGGCTGATTTTGGCGATTCATTCATCACAAGGGGATTATTTCCAATTCCAGCCTACCCCAATACTACCGCCAAAGTCGCCTTGAGTATTGGTCGTTCCTGCGGCTTTGTAGATAATTTTATTGTTGTCGGTGACGCCACTCACGCCTATTGCAAACGCTTGTTCGCCATTCCATCCACCCACGGCAGCCGTGACTAAACTATTCCCTGCCTGTATCGGTTGCGGTAAACCTGCAACCGCTAAACTCGACGCGATTGCGGCATTGGTGTCCTGCTTAAATTCCTGAAAATTTTGATTCAGTTGATTAACGCGGCTATCGGTATAACCTTTTGCACTGTTTAAAGTGGCAGCATTGCCTTGATCTGTATAAACCTTCGCATCAGTCAGAGTTTGACTATTCGCCGATTGCATTTGACGTAAATTGACCGCATCAGTCGCTTGAGTGGCATTTGCAACATGAATAATTTGACGTTCTTTATTGGTCGCTCCGACTGAAACCGTATTATCACGGTTTGACGCAGAATCATTGCCTAAAACAACCGTATTTTGCGCTGAGGTATTGACGTTATTGCCTAAGACAAAACTGTTATCGCCTGAAATCGTATTGTTATTCCCCACCACATAACTGCCATTGCCACTTACGATGTTGGGATCGCCCATCGCGCCAGAATGATTGCCGCTCACGTTATTTCCAACACCAATGCTGATCGATTGAGCACCTTGTGCTTTGGCACCTGCGCCTATCGCAATTGCATCTTCTCCTGTGGCTTGGGGTTTAATTTGTGTTTTTGCTGCATTGGATTGAATGGCTATATATGGATTAGTTTGACTATCCAACCATTCTTGCTCTGTTCCAGAAAAACCATTTTGCACAGCAATTTCAAAGGCACTTAAACCTTGATCTCCCTTCAGACCTTGGTCGCCTTTAATACCTTGTAGTCCTTGATCACCCTTGTCTCCTTTTAAGCCCTGTATTCCCTGATCTCCCTTGTCACCTTTAAGTCCTTGCAATCCCTGATCACCCTTGTCTCCTTTAAGACCTTGTAATCCTTGATCGCCCTTGTCTCCTTTTAAGCCTTGCAGTCCTTGATCACCCTTGTCTCCTTTTATGCCTTGCAGCCCCTGATCGCCCTTATCTCCTTTAAGACCTTGTAATCCCTGATCTCCTTTATCACCTTTAAGACCTTGTAGTCCTTGATCGCCCTTATCTCCTTTTAAGCCTTGCAGCCCCTGATCGCCCTTATCTCCTTTTAAGCCTTGCAGTCCTTGATCACCCTTGTCTCCTTTAAGACCTTGCAGACCTTGATCGCCTTTGAGTGATACCAGCCATTCTGATTCAGTTCCAACATAACCATTATTCACCGCAACTTGATACGCACTTGCTCCCGCTGCGCCACCGCCACCATTGGTTTCAAGTGTTTGCACGCGATTACTTAAATTAGTGAGTTTGCTATCGACCGCGGTAAACGCACTGCCGACATTATTATAATTTGATCCTTGAATGCTAAATGATGGCGCAACCCAAGTACCTCCTATATAGCTCGCTCCACCACCCAGTGCTGTCGCAAAAGGTTGAAGTTGTGACAAATTAACCGCGTCGGTATTTTTTGTGGCAGCAGCCACATTGGTAATGCGTTTTTCTACGCCACTGCGACCGACAGAAACGGTATTGGCTTCATCCGCCAGCGAGTCATAGCCTAGCGCCGTGGCATTGTTCGCTGTGGCATGACTTGAATTACCCAAAGCACTACTGTTTTCAGCAGAAGCAGTGTTGCCTGAACCCACGGCACTGCTATAGTCACCCGATGCAGTGTTATTGAGCCCTAATGCTGTGCCACCCGCGCCAGAAACAATATTATTTAGACCCGCCGCCGTACCGCCTGCACTGGTAATTTTGTTATTGCGACCAAACGCATTACTGGAAGCATCTAGCACAGTATTATTTGAACCAACGGCACTGCTAGAATCACCAATCGCAAGGTTTTGGCTCCCCACGGCACTACTCGTTTTACCGAATGCAATATTACCGCCGTAACGAATACCTTTCACGAAGTCCTGTTGTTGTGCTGCGTTTAGAGCCACCCCATTGACTGAAGTCAGCTTAGTCGGATTCAGTAGTAAATCGTTCCAAGATGTCGCGGTGCTCACCACCGCCACACCATCAATGCTATTGACCAATCCAGCGTTCAAGGTGATGACTGGCGTTCTACTTGCTGTCGGATCTGAGCCACTGCCCACTGCACTTGCAGATTGTCCTATCGCAGCATTGCTTAAGCCCACTGCACTACTAAAATCACCCGATGCGCCATTAGAAACACCCAATGCAGTGCTGAATGAACCTGCCGCAGTATTCTGATGACCCATCGCAACACCAACCAAACCAGATGCCGTATTTGCATAACCAAAAGCACTGCTCGTCACACCAGATGCAGTATTTTGATACCCTACTGCAGAGCTATAACTCGATGCCGCTGTATTGCCATTACCCACCGCAGTACTCGAGAAACTAGTTGCGGTATTGCGATAACCCAGCGCACTACTATTCGTACCCAATGCCAAGTTTTGGCTACCCACCGCACTACTCGCATCACCGAATGCGACATTACCGCCATAAGCAAAACTTTGAATAAAAGCCTGCTTTTGTGCTGCGCTTAATCCCACCGCACCATTCACAGCGGTAAGTTTAGATGGGTTGGCCTTTAAGTCATCCCACGATGTCGCAGTCGTAAGCACCGCCACACCATCAATGCTATTGACTTGCCCTGCATTGAATGTGATGACGGGCACTTTCGTTCCTGTCTGATCGGAGCCGCTACCGAATGCGCTTGCAGATTGTCCTATCGCAACGTTATTGCTCCCCATCGCATTGCTATTTGAACCATGTGCCGCATTGCTATGCCCTACTGCACTACTGTGAAAACCGTGAGCACCATTGGCAAACCCCACCGCGCTACTCTCTTTGCCCGATGCAACATTCTGTACACCGACTGCACTACTTCCATCGCCTAAAGCAAGATTCCCCCCACCAAAAACAGCCGAGAGAAATGCCTGCTTGGTCGCCTCACTGATATCTTGACCATCGATCGTGAGCGCAAAAAAATTAGGGTTAGTAAATAAATCAAAAATATCAGTCGCCGACGTGCCAACCTTGACTCCATCAATACTGTCAATTTGACCAGCGCCATTTTTGGTTACGACAGGTGTTCTGATAAAGAAGAAATCATCATATGCCGAACTCGCCCCCATGGCTGTCGAACCTTTTCCGATGGATGAATTCGCTATCCCTACAGACACACCAAAATTTTCGACAGCTTTGTTGCTAATACCGCACGACAAAGAAATCGCACCATCAGCAGTGCTTGATGTGTTTACTGGGGTCAAATCACAGGTTGATCCAGCCCAAGTAGAATGACTCATGAGCATTGCTATAGCCAAAACCGTCGGTTTCAAAAGCGCTATTTTGCAAGGAATAGATGCCGCATGATTCTGCATTTTTTTAGGTATTCGATTATTGGCATTTTGACTGATGGCTTGTTTTGCCAATTCAGAAACCACCACCATTTGCCCCGTGGATTTATTCCAAATGATTTTAAATATGCGATTCATAATCTTTATTATCCTTATACGAATACGCATTATTTAATCGCTAAAATCGGGCTTTGTATGTCCTCTAAATGAATGACAAAAATTTGTAAATGGTTCAATAAGCGTGCAGCTCAATACCGCTGAAATTTCATGTGCTAGTGTAAAATTTGTGCGAGTAACGCCAGTAACTGGCTTTGTTGATGGGTGCGGGTTTTTCTAAAAATTCGATTCAAATATGTTCGTGCCGTCGTGATGCTAATTTGCTCTAATTCGGCGGCATGGGCTAAAGAAAAGCCCCGCAATAGATAAGTCGTGATGACCGCTTCTTGTGGGCTGAGTGCAAACAAATCAACCAAACGTCGCTTCGTCTCTACCCCATATTCAAAGCCAACTTTACGAATAATAATTGAAATGGCTTGCATACAGGCGATGCCGAAACTATGCGCATCGGGTAATACTGAAATAAAAACTGACAATAAATTTACTGGTTCATTTTCAATCGGTAATAAGATTTCAATCCCCGATGACAAAGTATCTAACTGCGCTACTTTTAAGATGGTTTTTGCTAAGCGCACACCACTTAGCGAGTCGTGTGATTCTATTTTTTTATTTCTCAACCAAATCGGGCTATGTGGCTGATTTAAAAACTGCTCAGCTTGTTGATTTTGATATAAAACGTGCGCGTTCCGATCCACGATCACCAGTCCAGCATGCACACTTTCCATACCCTGACTGTATTGCGTTAATTTCACTTGCCCCAAACGATCATAAATCGCCGCAACGTTTTGCAAAGTCGGCAACAAAGCCTGCACCATTGCCAAATCGGATGCAGAAAATTTCGATTGCTGACCACCACGCCCTAAGGTGAAAATACTTGATGTTGTGCCTTGCTGAAACGCTTTGATCTGTAACACGCTATGCGAATCTTGCGGGGCGAGCCATTCGTTAAACAAAACTGATTGATGAAAATCTTGTTTCGATACAATCATTTCATCGGTCTTAATACTTCCCACAGGTGCAGACAACATCGCCCCAGATAACATATCGTGTGACCATAATTCATTTTGATAGAGTTTTTGAAAATACGGATCACAAGTGCCGCCGACTGAAACCATGTTAAAACTAAAATGAGCCCCACAACCATTAAACAAGGTATTTAGTGCATTGGTCGCACTATCCCATTGCTGACTATCATAAGCTGCCTGTATTAACTGATGATTGACCTGCAATATTTGCTTGAGTTCCATCATGAATTCCATGTTGTTGTTATTTTATTCATGCCCTTATTGTAGAACCTAAATGGTCAAATAAACATCAAAAAAGCACAGCGGCGAAAAATAAAAATCCCCCCTTCGAATTATAACTTTCAAATGGGGGGATTTGATTGCCTTTGACTAATTCATCACTTTGGTCGCAAGCATCGAGAGACGTTGATAACCCGTAGGGAACAGACGTTGAAATGCATCGACAATGCGTGCATCTGTTCCAATGAGCAAACGGCGTTGATTTTTCAAGACTGCATTTAAAATTTGACGTGCCGCTTCTTCTGGCGGTGTGCGTAAAAGCTTATCAAACTGCTGGCTTGACTTAGCAGGATCCATGCCTAGGGTTTTCAGGCTGTCATTCATTTTAGCCGCTTTGGCGATATTGGTGCGGATTCCACCTGGGTGAACACACAGTGAACTCACGCCGCTTTTCTCAATATCCAATTCCTGACGCAATGATTCGGTAAA
>JAVXBC010000011.1:0-6713 GCA_036660195.1 Acinetobacter sp. | reverse complement strand
GTGAACTCACGCCGCTTTTCTCAATATCCAATTCCTGACGCAATGATTCGGTAAAGCCACGTACTGCGAATTTCGTTGCGTTATATGCAGACTGTGTAGGCTGTGAAGTTAAACCAAAAATACTGGAAATATTGATGATATGACCGTCTTTAGTTTGTTTAATAAACGGTAAGAATTCTTTAGTGCCGTATACTACACCCCAGAAATTAATACCGACAATCCATTCTAAGTCTTCATAGCTCGCACCTTCTACGGTCGAACCCAAAGCCACGCCTGCATTGTTGAAAATTAGATTCACCGAGCCATGATCTTTGACCGTCGCCGCTGCCCAATTTTTCACAGCTTCACGATTCGACACATCCAACACTTGCGTTGTGACCTTCACAGGACAGTTACTTAATAATTCTGTAGTACGCGCCAAACCTTGTGCATTGATATCACTCAAAGACAAATGACAGCCTTGATGTGCCAATAAAATAGCCAGTTGCTGTCCAATTCCAGACCCCGCCCCAGTAATGGCTGCGACTTTATTGTTAAAATTTTTCATGTTCCATCCTTATATTGCCTATGAAATACACAAATTCGCCGAGAACTTCACGGTGCGTTAAGTTCCAATATAATTTTGACAATTTGTATTGTCAATGTCATTTTCTGCTAAATTGTCTTTATTATTTTGTTTTTTGCTCGCATGAGCTTTGATATTTTTAAGGAACGGTTTTTTCCAATGGCAGCACAAGAAGAGATCACAGCTCAAAAAAATAATACCCACGTCAAAGAACGCCAATTCAAAGGGCTGTCTTTAACAGAGCGCAAACAGGCACGCCGTGAGAAGTTGATTGAAGCGGGCATTGCCACTTACGGCACCCAAGGTTTCTTCTCGGTAACCGTGAAAGATGTCTGCAACGAAGCCAAACTCACCGAACGCTATTTCTATGAATCTTTTAAAAAAAGCGAAGAACTGTTCCAAATCGTTTTTTTAAAAATGATTGGCGATATGCAGCATTGCTTGGCTCAAGCGGTAATGTTAGCTGCCCCAGAACCAAAAAATATGGTGATTGCAGGTTTATCCGCGCTACTCAGCGCGATTAAAGATGACCCTCGCATGGCACGAATTATTTATATCGATGCAATGTTGGTGCAAGACTTACATAATCAAGCGACCATTCAAGAAACCTTGCTGCAATTCGACCGTATTATTCAAGGTTTTATGCGCTTAACCATGCCTCATGCTGACCAAGGCAACAATGATGAGGCATCACTCATTGCCACTGGCTTAAATGGCTATGTCACCCATATTATTATTCGTTGGGTCACAGGTGGTTTCAAACAACCTTTGGATGAGGTTTTACAGGCTTGTGCTGCGGCATTTTTATCATTCATTCAAAGTACCGCACAAAAAACTTAAAAATTTTTTACAGTTTTGTGACAATCAAAACTGCTAAACTAGCTGAAAGTTAAACAAATGAATTTGTTTGATTTATAAGGCACACCTTGTCATTATTCGGTCATGGTACTGCCCCACCACTGTCATAATCTATTGTTAAATTCGACTTTATCTCTACGATTGCAATGATATTGTCATAATTAATCTTTGTAATAAGCCTGTCATAACAACAAAACGGTTCACCGTTACAAATTCAAGGATATTGCGCTGTGAAAGATGACTATATTTTAATTGTCGACGATGAACTTCCGATTCGTGAAATGATCCATACCTCTTTAGATATGGCAGGCTTCCAATGCTTACAAGCGGAAGACGCGAAACAGGCTCATCAAATTATTGTCGATCAACGTCCATCGCTAATCTTACTCGACTGGATGCTACCGGGCGGAGTCAGTGGCGTGGATTTATGCCGTCGCCTCAAACGTGATGAAAACTTGGCAGAAATCCCTGTAATTATGCTTACCGCACGTGGCGAAGAAGATCATAAAGTGCAAGGTCTGGACGCAGGTGCAGACGACTATATGACCAAACCCTTTTCGACCCGTGAATTGGTATCTCGCATCAAAGCGGTACTGCGTCGTGCCAATGCGTTGAGCGGTGAAAAAGTGATTGATGCCAATGGCTTAATGCTTGACCCTGTAAGTCAACGTGTCAGTTTTGGCAATAGTATTTTAGAAATGGGCCCAACAGAATATCGTTTATTGGCATTCTTTATGACCCATCCAGAACGTGCCTATACCCGTGCGCAATTGCTCGATCAGGTGTGGGGCGGCAATGTTTACATTGAAGACCGTACCATTGATGTGCATATTCGTCGTTTACGCAAAGTGCTTGAGCCTTTTGGGGTCGATCGTTTTGTACAAACGGTACGCGGTACAGGCTATCGTTTCTCTACACGCGCTGATTTAGCAGTAGGTTAAACTCCCTTTATGTATGAACCCTATCCCGTCCCTGAGCTTGCACGCGGACACCAGCGTTTTCGCTATAGCAGTTTATGGAAATTTGCCAAGCAAGATTTAAGATTGTTGATATTTTTCTTATTAATTGCCAGCTTTATCGGGTTTGGGGTGGGCTACTTCTGGAGTTGTATTTTTGTCGCGTTCTTAGTGTTTTTCGCGCTACAACTTTATTCATTATTTTTGGTCAATGACTGGATTTCAAACCGTCCCTACGATGCTCCACCCAATTTGCATGGCATTTGGGGTGCGTTACTGTTCAACGTCTATCGAGCGCAGCGGCAAGAACGAATTGTGCAAGCCGAAATGGTTGGGCTGATTGATCGTGCGCAATCGTCTTTGGTCGCACTAGCCGAAGCCGTGGTTTTGATTGATGATCAACATCAAATTGAATGGTGGAATCCCGCAGCGGAAAAGTTGTTAGCGATTAATCCTTCAGACCGTGGTCGCAATTTATTGTCAATTTTACGGCAGCCGAGCTTTATTGAATATTTTAATAATATCGACCAAGCGCCCGATGGCATTCGCCTACAGGTACAAATGGATATTGAGCATTATGTACAGGTTAAATTAACCCGTTTTGGTGGTGAAAGTCGCCTGCTGGTGGCGTATGACACTACCCGAATGCATAATCTTGAGGAAATGCGGAAGGATTTTGTCGATAATATTTCACATGAATTACGCACACCTTTGACCGTACTCAGTGGTTATATCGAAACGTTTATAGATCAAGATGATATTACCCCGCGTTGGAAACGTGCATTTACCCAAATGCAATCGCAAACCAAACGCATGAATGCCTTAGTGAATGATTTATTATTATTGTCGAATTTAGAAAATAATAAAAAAGTGGCAAAGAATCAGATTATTGAAATGCCCAATTTAATGAATCAATTATTTGATGACGCCCGTGCATATAATTTGGATTATGGTCATACTTTAAATTTAGATATCGACAGTCATTGTGATTTGATTGGTTCTGATATGGAAATTGCCAGTACGTTTAGTAACTTAATTACCAATGCGATTAAATATACGCCGAAAGGTGGCATTATTAATATTGGGTGGCATGAAGTGGGCGACCATGCATATTTTAGTGTACAGGATAATGGTATTGGCATTAACCCGAAGCATTTACCGCGTTTAACTGAGCGTTTTTATCGGGTGGATAGCGCACGTAGCCGTCAAACAGGCGGTACAGGTTTAGGTTTGGCAATTGTAAAGCATGTGTTGATGCAGCATGGCGCGCACTTGGAAATCACCTCTAAAGAAAATGAAGGTTCGACTTTTACGGCAGTGTTCCCGAAAGAGCGTTTGTATCGGATGGTTGAGTAAGTTTTAACCTTCTGTTGAATGTAAAAAAGCCCGACATCCTGTCGGGCTTTTTCGTATTCTTTCACTAGATACAACGCCTGTCGTACCTCACTTCTTTATGCCTAAACTTATGATTTTTGTTTTATGTTTTGGAACGTCCTGTTCCTGATGGGTTGATATTAGGTGATTCGATTGGCTCTGAAAATGGGTCATTGACTGGAATTGGTGGAGGAAATGGCTTACAGGGTTTAGTATGTAGAAGAAATTTATAAATAAAATTTCTCATAAAAACCCTATATAAATAAAAAGCAATTTGAAACGAGGTCTTACTTATTTTTAAAAATATAAAAACCACTTAGAATAAAGAAGATGATTTGAAAAACAATCCATCCTAGTGCTGAATAATTAGAACATTGTGTAATCGAATCATAAACAATTTCCTTATAAGATACTGTTTCTATCATATTTAGTAAAATCAGTTCTAAACATAATAATAACAATGCAACAACAGAATATAAGTATTTGTTTTTTATAAAAATTAAAATTATTGAACAGATAATAGACAATATACCACACACACCTAACATAGAAGGGTCATTAGCAGAAACTCCATTTAGCTCTTTAAAATAGGTAATAGTTCCTATAGCTATATATTCATGTATACATAAATCTTGGCCGAATTTATCAATCGTATATCCACCTATACCTGATAGAAATAAAAATATTATAGCTACATATCTAATCATAAATTACAAACTCAATTTTAATGAGGGATCAAATTTCCATGTTTCAACTTGTCGTTCGGGGTCTGCACGACAAGTCCCTTCACATCCATCAGGTATTGCAATGACATCACCATTCAGAGCTAATTTTATCGCTTCCTGCCATTGCCATGATCGTGCATAAACAGCTTTTTCTAACCTTTCTTTTGGAATTTCTCCTTTTATCCAACTATTTAATGCCTTTTCACCAGCATTATAAAAAACTGTTGATTCCTGTAGTGTTAATCTTCGACCTAATATATTTCCACCACGAACCACATTTTTGGCAACCAAATCCATAGCAATAGCTGCATCTGTACAGATCACAACAAAAGTTTCATAAAGCCAATCAGGGTTTGTTTTATCAATATTCATTAACTCTGCTGCTAATCCTACTTGCATCTCTCCAAAACCATAACTGTTATGAGGATAAACTTCACCAAGATTAAGGTAAAAGGATAAAAGATTTTTCCTATATGCCCATACTCCATGCATTTTTTCCTCAAATACAATAGATGCAACAATCTGGGGATCTATTCCATTGTTAGTTCCAGCAGTTTTGATTTCATTTCTCAGGTAAGCGACCATCCGTAAGCCTTCTGGCACAGGATAAGTAGTTGGTACTGTTCTATTTTGAACTTTATGCTTCTCTTGATTTTCAGTTTTATCTTGAAATAGTTTAAGCTGATATTCTGTTATTAAAGGTTTGGTATCACCATCTTTTATATATGTATAACCATAAATTTTAACTTTAGGATTGTACTCAGTTCCAGATGGTAGAAAAATCCTAAAAGAAACTGTTGTTTTTCCAGCATCTTCTTCTTTATTTAATTTAAAATATGCTTCGCTACCTAAACCATTTGGCTGCATCAGAAGTTTCGTTGTAGCTCCAACTCTGCCTTTACTCGTGACAAAAGTAGCTATAAAGCTAAATTTACTAAAATTTAAAATATTTTTACTTTCTTTTATTCTTAATCTTGCATAAACTTTCAACATACTTCATTATCATCTTCAAGATTGGTATATTTATCAACTAAATGAAAACTAATATTTTCTTGTTTTTCAGTGTAAATAGGAGAAGTATAACCCTCTGCATCAGTTTTTCCCTCAATCAATTTACCAGATTCCAATACAGCAAAATATGCTTTATTTCGATGAGGATTATTTTCTCCATCAGTTAGCTGAACACTAACATTAAATAAACCATTATTTGTCTCAGGTAAAATAGGAAAATGGCTAACAACTTGTTCACCAGATTTAAATTGATGTTGACCAGCTTTTACTAGAAATTTTCCACCCATTCGTAAAACCCTTTTTACAAACATTTTATGTTCTTTTATTATACACATCTTCTTTACTACATTAAATTTTGAATGACTCTCACCATTGCAATCAACCTAGATAACTATGTATTTATAGCAGGCGACCATAGATTGTCTATAGAGTGCGAGCCATTCACTGGTTTACCAGCTAAAACTATTATTGATGATTATAAAAAAGTTAGCTACTGGGAACATGGTGGAATCACTGTGTCTGGTGATGTTCTTTTAATGCATTACTTTAAGCAAGCTTTAGTAACATATGCTAAACAAAATAATTGGAACTTTTTAGAAATAGCTCAAGTTGCCAGATTAATGTATTTACAAGATGGTAAACCCATTCACAAAGCCACTGGCACAGCTTTTTTTTCAATATTTACCATGAAAAAGGTAGAGTTGATATGTTTATCAATCCGTGAAAATGAAATTGAATATGAAGTAATTCCAGCGATGAATGCTCATTTTTCTGTATTTGCAGGATCGCCCGATGACCCTATTTATCAAATTTTTGTTAACTCATTAAAAAAATTTGATAAATTTACAGTCACTCAAGATTTCTTTATTTATCACTTAGAACTACTCAAACAGTTTTACAGGAGACAGCAATCTTTTGATGACTCCATAACTAAATCATTTGATTTATTTATTCAAGATACTAGAACAGGTTATGGTTTTATGACAACGATTATTAATTAATTATCAAATTTGCCTAAACCTTCAACACAATATATTTATCACAAAAAATATAAGAATTAGCCCCCTCAAGAATCTCTCAAGGGGCTTCAATTTTGAACTTTTTATAACTTAAACTGAATGACCTAAACGCTCACCCATAACCACCGAAGAATTGGCTTCAAATTGAGATTCCCACACCATTTTATCTTTTTCAAATAAAACCACTGCGGTTGAACCCAAATAG
>JAVXBC010000010.1:0-42801 GCA_036660195.1 Acinetobacter sp. | reverse complement strand
AACCAGCTGAACTGACCGATGAATTAAGAAACACTTGGTATTATTATACGCAGGGCATTCCAGATTTAGTGGTCAAACTGTTCTGCTTGGTGCAGATTCATGCAATCACCATTGGTCTGGAAAAAATTACATCTGAACTTTTTAAAAAAGTCTACGAAGAACAATTACAGCCAGTCCACGATATTTTGGATGCACTCCGCTCAGGCAACCCCACACGTATTGCACGATATTCTGACTTAACGATCCCTCAAGTTCAAATTGAGGAATATGTTGAACAACACCGTTTCAAAGCTGCATTAAAAACGGAAATACAGCGTAAAGATCTAGGACCACATTATTCCACACTGATAGGTATGCTAACGGCCTTAGGTCACCCCGCTGCTACAATTGATCTGCATGTCACTTCTGCATTAAAAAAATATCCAAACGAGAACTTACAGGTACTACTCCAACATATTCTGGAAGTATTAGACGGCTCTGTAGCAAAAGATAAATTGGACCAGCCTCAGACTACAACTCCGGCAAGGAAGCCAAGGACCTCTCGTAAAGTCATGAAAGTGGAGGAATGGAAGAGTACTGAAACGAATGACTTACGAAACTTTTTCAGTCAAGCACAAGAACAGGACGTAGATGTTTATGAGTTATTAAAATCATCTCACTATTTGTTTGATCCTACCTGTCCCATTTTGCATTAAGCAGAAAAAATGGAGGGTAAGGTACCATGATTTCAAATTTTCCAGCACCATATCCAAATGAATTGATTTACAGTGTGATTGCTCGTTATGCTGTTCACAATGGGATTCTGAGTCCAAAATATCTCACTGAAGAATTATTCAATAATAGGAACTTGACACCAACTTACGATTTACCTTCTCATCTAGACAGGGTGGCCAGTTACTTACCAGATCACTATGATACGCTTATTTTAATCAACCAACACACCCTGTTACCAATTTACCAACCATTTCAACCTGATACAGTAATGCATTATGCTGTGCAGGCATTGCGAGGTGAGCAGTATCAATCCCTGCATACCAAATTAGGAAAAAATGCATCGCGGATCAAAGCTGTGAGTTTTTTCCGGTTCTGCCCTCATTGCTGGCAAGAACAGATGCAGCAATATGGTGAAGTTTATTGGAAATGCAGCTGGCAGATTACTGGATACGAATATTGTACAAGGCATCAGCAATCTCTTTCTGTGAGTTCTATGTCTTGTAATGGGATAGACCGAAAATTCTATTTTGCTCATTTGAATGCACTGAAAGACTCTTCACAGCTTGTGTTTAATCTTCAAGACGTAAATCATCATATCGAGCTTGCAGGACTGATCGAAGAGCTACTCGCTCATTCAACATCCATTAGTGTACAAGATTTTTCTACTTTATCAGATACTTATTTCCTTCTCTTAAAAGATAGAGATTTACTATTAAATCGAAAAAATATCAATTACGAAAAAGTCCGTCAGCTTGTTGTCGATTATTGGGGCGAAAGTTTTCTTCAATATTATCAATTAGGTGATCTGAGCTCTGAGAACTGCTGGCTCAAGAATATCTGTAGAAAACATCGTAAAGCATTTTCTTATCTTGAGCATCTCATCGTATTAAAGGCACTTGTTCCCGAACAAAGTCCTATTTATACATACCAACAGTATTTGGATCTAGCGACAGTAGGTATAGAGGAACAAGCCATTCCTGTCACTGTAAAACACAAGACTTACCAAGTCCTGTCAGATGATCAACTGAAATGGATACAATTGATTCAGGATATGTCAGTCAAACTAGCTCGTAAACATGATGGTGCACTGTACGCACGTTTATATCGCAATCATAAAGATTGGCTGTTACAAATCAATCAAACCGCTATCATGACACCACTCTCTCTACCCAAACCACGTGTCGATTGGAGTATTCGGGATCGTCAGTTTATGAAACAATTGATTAAAATACGTGATGAATTATTAGAAGACTTAGACTCCCCACAATGGACCAAAAATTTTTTAATTAAACAACTTGGGCATGTCAGCCTAATTGAAAAAAACTGGCATTTTCTGCCGTTGACCAAAGCATTTTTGGAGCGCTACGCTGAGTCGGTGGATTGTTATCAAATACGTCGTCTGACACGAACATATATTCGTCAACAAACTGAGAATAAATACTATCCACCGAGTGTTTTTTTACGTGTATCAGGATTAAGTGAGCAGCGATTAACGCCAGAAGCACGTCGATTTTTTAATAATATTTGGGAAGAAATAAAAAATGAGTGATTGTTCAACCGACTTTTTACCAAAAGAGATGATTTACTATACTGCGACAAAAATTAGTCGACGCGGTCAAACTCGGTTTGATATTGATACTCATTTGTTTAACCCTATTATTAACCGTTCTATTCAACTTAAATTACCGATTGAGAGTGTTCTTCTATACCGCTATAGAACCCAAATTGATGCCTCTCCTACAAAATTATTCACTCACACACTTGAACATGTAAATTTCACAACATTTAGAACTATTATTTTACCGGAGGGTGAGGATCAAAAAATACATGAAGGCCGGATATGTTTTGAATTTAATTACTACTCAACAGTTTTAAAGAAAAATATTACTATTAAAATACCTAAGCTTATCTTGGCCCGCGATTTATTTTTCTCTCATCCTTATTTAATTCGGGCGGCACTTTTTGCAGAAAATTATTCAACCGATGTTTTAGTGGATAGAAATGATGAAAAGGCTATTCATATTAATATAGCAAAAAATAAAAAAATTATGAACGCAGATGTCTCTGATCCTCATTTTTTGAAGAAGCTCGCTTTAATTTTATTACAGCCTGATTTAAATAAAGCCTTCCTTAGTATTTATCAGAAAACAATTATTGATCAAAAAGGCGCTAAAAGTTTTAATTTTGACATGGAAGTACCTGATCTTAAAAATATTGATCTAACAGTAGATGGAATTTATGATAAAGAAACAGGTATTTACAGAATTGAGCGCATTACATCTTTCAAAAATCTTGATACAGCTATCAACCGCCCTATTCAATTTCATTTCACTTCAAAAAAAATCATACAACAGGTCAAAAATGCTCAAGGGCAAGGTTCAAACAAACCAAAACCAGCGAGTCAACCTAAAGAGAAATTGAATAAAAATGCTGAGGCAGATATCGATAAACTACTGGCCAAGCTAAGAAACCTACCTGGAGAAATTTATACAATTGAAGAATTAAAAATTTCTTTAGAGACACCTCCTGCTAAAACTGTAGTACGTAAAAGACGAAAGCAAATGGATAAAGATCAAAATCAAGAAGAAGGATTTGCTGGTGGAGAAGGAGATATAGAGGGTACAGTGTCTGGATTTACAACAGAATCAGAAATTCAACTAGAGCGAGTCACTTATAAAGACTTGATTAAACTATTGGAGCAAATTGAAGAAAAGGGATATAAAACCAAAGAAATCAAGAACTCACCTTTTAAAATATATAAACGTTTCAGAGGCCATAAGTTTGCAAACAATCAATTACGCTACTTTTATGTCTATAAAATTTTTAATATAGAAAATAACCATCAATTTTATTTGTGTGAAATTGATACTTCAGATGGTAAAAAAAATATCTCTACCTTATTACTCCCATATGAAAAAGAAACTCAACGATTAATTGAGATAGATTTGGAAATATTAAATAATTCAATACTGTCTCAATCACTCAGTTGGCCTAAAAAGTTTCTATCTGAAGTGAGAGGTATTACTGCAATAACTACAATTAATCATCCTTCCAAAAAGGAAGAAATAGAAGATGTAAATTATTACACTGACTGGGCGGAGCGGATCTTGGCAAAGGTAAAATCGATATAAATTTCATGAAGAGCTAACATATAAAATAGCATGCTGAAGTACCAAACTTTAAAAATTAGATGAAAGAGCACTCTATACACTTAAACATCTATTTTTAAAGAAGATATAAAAGTTAACCAGTAACTTGGCATATAAGAACTATTTTCCTCCTATAATTATACTTCCCTCACTTCTCAGAAGTTATTTAGAGAATTCAGATGACAGAACTGACTTGCTTCAAAGCCTATGACATTCGCGGCAAACTCGGCACCGAGCTCAATGAAGAGATTGCCTATAAAATTGGCCGTGCTTATGGACAGATTTATCAGCCTAAAACGGTGGTCATCGGCTGTGACATCCGGCTCAGCAGTGAAGACTTAAAACAGGCCACCATTCGCGGTTTAAATGATGCAGGTGTCAATGTTCTGGATCTGGGCATGACCGGCACTGAAGAAGTCTATTTTGGCGCCTTCCATCTGGATGTGCAAGGTGGTATTGAAATCACGGCCAGCCATAATCCAATGGACTATAATGGCATGAAACTGGTTCGTGAAAATGCCCGTCCAATTAGTGCCGATACTGGTCTTAAAGAGATTCAGGCTTTAGCAGAATCAGATGAATTTATTGACGTCAGCAATAAAGGCCGTACTGAGAAATATAATATTCTGCCTGAATTTGTAAATCATCTGCTGAGCTATATTGATCCGGCAAAAATCCGTCCGATAAAACTGGTCATGAATGCCGGGAATGGAGCAGCAGGCCATGTGATTGATGCCATTGAGCAAAAGTTTCAACAACTCAATATTCCGGTCGAATTTATCAAGATTCATCATGAAGCCGATGGCACTTTCCCGAACGGGATTCCCAACCCGATTTTAATTGAAAACCGTGACAGTACCCGTGATGCGGTCATTCAGCATGGCGCAGATATGGGCATTGCCTGGGATGGTGACTTCGACCGCTGCTTCTTGTTCGATGAAAAAGGCCAGTTTATTGAAGGCTATTATATTGTCGGCCTTCTGGCTCAAGCGTTCTTGCTGAAGCAATCTGGCGAAAAAATTGTACATGATCCCCGTTTGGTCTGGAATACACTGGATATTGTAGAGAAATATCAAGGCATCTCTGTTCAGTCGAAATCAGGACATTCCTTTATTAAAGACAAAATGCGTGAACACAATGCCGTTTATGGCGGCGAAATGTCTGCACACCATTATTTCCGCGATTTTTCTTATTGCGATAGTGGAATGATTCCATGGTTGTTGGTTGTTTCTGTAATGTCTGAAACTGGACAATCTTTGTCCTCATTGGTTGAAGAGATGATCACTAAATTCCCTTGCTCTGGCGAAATCAATTTTAAAGTTCAAGATACCCAAGTCACAATTCAAAAGATTTTTGATCATTTTGCAGATCAAAATCCTTCTATTGACCGTACTGATGGTGTAAGCCTAAACTTTGAAAGCTGGCGTTTAAATGTACGTGCTTCAAATACTGAACCGCTCTTACGCTTAAACATTGAAAGTCGCGCCGATCAAAACCCAAAACCAATGCAAGCCTACGTGGATGAACTCACACAACTCATTCAAGGTTAATTTTCTTTTGACCTAAATAAAAAACCATTCAACCCGTAAAGCGTTGAATGGTCTTTTTAATTTAAATATCTTAAAACCGACAATAATTAAAATAATGAACGATCTAAAGGTATTTCAACACCTAAAGACACACCACTATCGTCACCATACACATCAGAATCACGGACCCATCCACTCAATTTCAGAGGTGTATTGGGGCGGATAAAATGTGTCCACGTTAAATCTAAAGCTTTCACTTCATCCTTTTGTGGAAATGTCTGATTAATCTCAAGTCCAGACTGATTCACTTTCGCTAACAACACGCGGCCCTTTAAACGGTTCATATGGTCAAAGCGAATATCACCACCTAGGCTGTACATTTGACCATCCCCGCCCATCGCATGGCCTAAAGGAAAGCCATGTTGGTAATAACCATCGGTATAAATATGATGGTTGTAGGAAATTCCTTGAACCTCACCATTGGTGCGTGTGTCTGCCCATTCCGTATAAATCTGGAAAGGCATATTCTTGAGTTGTGAAGAATAATCAACCCCAGCCAAATACATCTTTTTAGAAGGCAATAATCCTGCCTCATCCTCACCGACAAATTGACCATATAAGCTCAGTGGAACCTTAAACCACTGCTGTAAATTTAAACGAGCGTCGAAACCAGCAATTTGATTGGATGCATTCCCTTCCCCTGTACATCCGCTATCATCACATGCATTATCTTTACCAATAAAAGCATTCCAATATGCTTTTAAACTATCAGGTTGCCCCTGACCATCAATTTGGAATGTACGCGATGCACCCAGTTCAAGATAAGGCAAAGGTTGAGCCGTTAAACGTAATCCCAATACATTGGTATCTGGGACCGCTTCATAATCATCCAATTGCCCCGCAAAAGCTTGGTATTGCCAAGGCCCGATCCAAGACAACCATTTAGTCTCAAATGCTTTTTGCTCTGCGCGCTGCATGGTAAAACCATAGACTGGACGGCTTGCATCACCACGAATTAAGCTACCCTCATGTCCAGGACCCCAATAGGTAGGGATTTGACCAGCAATCAACCATTGATTCCACAATTTTCCCGCAAGATATGAACCTTCTAAATTCACATCATGACCGTTATCAATAATTGGATCTTTTTCGGCATTTACACGAAGTCGTGCATCCCACTGCTTTCCACCTGCATTTATTTCAAACGCCGCTTGATATTGCGATTTTTGCTCATCAGCAAACTTTTGAGGTAGATTTTGAGGATCAGATTCAACATATAAACTGGCTTTGGCCGTTGTATTTTCCGCACTTAAAGCAGCTTGCACGGAGTCCAAGACTTGCTGCTGAACTTGATTATCAATCTTGGCATTAGACAAAGCACGTTGTATTTCATCGCCACTCAAAGGCCATGTTGAAGTACTAATTTGAATCACGCCTTGTTGGTTTAACCAATTTAAATCCGTGCGTAAATCTTCATTATTTAAGACAATCCCCTGAGCTGCTACAGGCAGTGCTAAAGCAGATAAAATGGCAAATGACAAAACCTTAATGCTTTGATATTTCATAACTATTCTTCAATTTAGCTTATTTTAACAACATCATAGCGAGTTTTATCTACAATTGCAGAATATGCATATGCTGGTTTGCATAATCACTACATTATTCACTCATCGTTTTAAACAGCGCTATCTTTATACTTCTCGAAATCGATGTCACATCCCAACCTAACTTATTGTTAAGTCAAGTGTTAATCTTTAGTAAAACCATTCGGGTTTTGTTTTTGCCAGTTCCAACTATCTGCCAACATATCTTCTAAACTGTATTTGGGTTGCCAACCCAACTCAGCAATTGCGCGAGCATTATCTGCAAACGAAATTGCAACATCCCCTGCACGACGGGGTTCAATGTTATAGGCAATGGGCATCTGATTCACCCGTTCAAAAGTCTTCACCACTTCCAAAACAGATGAGCCCTGACCTGTTCCAATATTCCAAGCGCGGCATCCTTGCGTTTTTAAACGATGATTCAAAGCGCATAAATGTGCATTGGCCAAATCGACTACATGAATATAATCACGCACACCTGTACCATCCACCGTTTCATAATCATTGCCAAAAATTGACAACTTATCACGACGGCCGACTGCCACCTGTGTGACATAAGGCATCAAATTATTGGGTATTCCTTGTGGGTCTTCACCAATTTGACCACTTTGATGTGCGCCTACAGGGTTAAAATAACGCAGCAAAGCGATTGACCAACGCTCATCTGCAACTGATAATTTTTCTAGCAGTTGCTCAACAATCAATTTGGTATAGCCATAGTTATTACTTGGCATACCTGTAGGCATGGTTTCATTCAATGGTGAAATATTGGCTTCATCATAGACTGTTGCCGATGAACTAAAGACCAACTTAAAAATTTGAGCACGCTCCATCGCTTTAACTAAGCTAATAGAACCCGAGATATTATTTTCAAAATATTTTAGTGGCTCTTTTTGGCTTTCACCCACAGCTTTTAAACCTGCAAAGTGAATCACTGCATCAATAGAATGATGCTGAAAAATTTGATCTAAAATTTGCTGATCGAGAATATCACCTTCAACAAAATCTAATGTTTTAGCCGCCAACGCTTGAACACGTACTAAAGATTCGACAGAACTGTTGGATAAATTATCCAGTACAACAACGTCATGCCCTGCGCTCAAAAGTTGAATACAAGTATGTGAACCAATATAACCTGCACCACCTGTTACTAAAATTTTAGCCATTGGTTTTTCCTAATAATATGTTTAGTAAGCCTTGCGTTGAACCATCTAAATCCGAAATATCCTTTCGATCACCATTTAATATTGGAAGCAGCTGATTGGCAATTTCTTTGCCTTTTTCTACCCCCCATTGATCAAACGGGTTAATGTTCCAAAGCACCGACTGTACAAAAACTTTATGTTCATACATTGCGATCAACATGCCCAAACTATATGGATTTAGCTCTTGCAATAAAATGGTTGAACTTGGTTGATTACCTTCATATTGTTTATATTCCGGCAAATCTTGTACTTCATGTTGATTTAAAGCTTGATTACCAAATGCCAGTAAGCGCGATTGAGCCAAACAATTTGATAAGGCCAAATGATGCTGTTCCACCAGCGCCTCTGCATTATCGACATAGGTAAATTGTTGGGCCTGATAGCGCTACACTGGCGCAATGAAATCACAACTCACTGCTTGACTGCCTTGATGCAGCAATTGATAAAAAGCATGCTGCGCATTTGGTCCCACTTCCCCCCATATAATCGGGCAAGTATCCCAGTCCACTTTTCGACCATTACGCTGAATCGATTTACCATTGGATTCCATTTCCAACTGCTGCAAATAAGAGGCGAAATATTTCAATCGTCCATCATAGGGCAGTACTGCATGGGTCTGAATATCAAGGAAATTATTATTCCAAGCCCCTAATAAACCCATCAATACAGGAATATTCTGTTCGAAAGGTGCCGTCTGAAAATGCTGGTCTACCGCATATGCGCCAGCTAACAGTTGTTTAAAGCCATCAACACCAATTGTCAGTGCAATCGGTAAACCAATACATGACCAAAGTGAATAGCGACCGCCGACCCAATCCCAGAGCAAAAATTGGTTTTCGGCTGCAATACCCCATTCGGTCATTTTATCTGCTTTGGTAGATACGCCAATAAAATGATGCTTTAGAATTTGGGATTCTTGCCCAAGTGATTTTTCAAGCCATAAACGCACTGTTTGCGCATTAGATAAGGTATCAATGGTCCCGAACGATTTTGAAGATATAATAAACAGCGTGGTTTCGGGCCGAAGTTGATGCAATAAATCCGAAAGCTGACTACCATCAATGGTCGAAACAAAATGTACATTGAGTGGCTTATATGTGGATTTTTTGAAATCAGATAAGGCATGACTCACCATCAGTGGTCCTAAATCTGACCCTCCGACCCCAATATTGACCACATCTTGAATGACTTCACCAGTTGCGCCGCGGCACTGGCCAGCATGAATTTTTTCTACCAAAGCATACATACGCTCAAGTTGTGTATGCACTTGTTTTGCTAATTCAGTATGAGACTGATCATCTTTAGGTAACCGCAGTGCCCAATGCATGGCTGCACGCTGTTCGGTATAGTTAATTTCTTCAGTAGAAAATAAACGCTTTATCCACGAGGTTAAATCTTGTGTCTGTGCCCACTGGACTAGGTTTTTGACAACAGACTGATTGATTCTATGTTTACTAAAATCAAAAACCACCAGCTCTAAAGGCACAGAGAATTTTTCGAATCGCTGAGGGTCCTCAGCAAAGAGTTGTGTTAAATGCTTATTTTCAAATTCAGTTTTCAAACTATGAAGACTGCCTAAAACTGAATCTAAACTTTGTACAGCATAAGGTTGAGTTTTAACAGCCATTAACGTCCTACCCCCATATATGCAAAACCTTGAGACTTCACATACGCTGGATCATAAATATTGCGCCCATCCAAAATAAGCGGATGCTGCATGGTTTTAAGCAATTCGGTATAATTTGGACTCCAATATTGTTTCCATGCCGTCAGTAAGCACAAAGCATGTGCATCTTGCACTGCCTCATATTGCTCTATGCAATATATAAGATCAGGTCGCTCACCATATATTTTTTTCATTTCATCCAAGGCTTGAGGGTCGTGTAATTTAACTTTTACACCTTGAGCCCATAGTGCTGCCAACATGGCATGAATAGGAGATTGTCGCGTACTGGAGGTTTTTTCTTTAAATGCAGCACCCCATATCGCAACCGTTTTCCCTTTTAAATCACCATGATAATAATTCCACAATTTTCGGAATAAAATTTCCTTTTGCTGCTCATTAATCTCCCAAACTTGAGCAAGGAGTTGGCTATTCGCACCCACACCTGATACCGTATGCGTTAGGGTCTGAATATCGTGTGAAAAATTTTCACCGCCAAAACCCGTACCTGGATATAGGTATGACTCACCGATACGACTGTCTGCAGACATTCCTTGACGTACCGACTCAATATCAATACCTAATTTTTCAGCAACAATAGCCAAATCGTTAATATAACTAATTCGTGTCGCCAACATGCCGGAGATACTCAACTTGGTAAATTCGGCATCTACAATGGGCATAAATAAATATTGCTGCTGACGTGGAAATAAAGGACGTAAGAGTTCCTTAATTTTAATTTGAGCAGCATCTGATGCAGACCCAACAATCAGCTGCTTGGCTTGTGCAAAGCTTTGTAAAGCGTTTCCTTCCTGAATCATGTCGGGTAAATAGACCCACTCATCTTCATGCAAAATTTTTACAAACTTTTCTGTCCCATGCAGTCCTAAAGTAGACGCATTGATCATCAGTTTAGGGTGAATAATAGGACGTTGTTTGATGTTTTGAAGAATTTCGATGCATTGCTTTTCTTCAGCTGGGTTAAAACTGAAGAAATAGGCATCTGCATCCAATGGAATATCATTAAAGTCGCAGTATTTTAAAAAACTACTTTGTTGTTTATTGAGTAGATTTTTTACAGCTTCATCTTGCATATATATTTGTTCGCTTTCATACGTTTTCAGTGGTTCATACCAAAAAACGTGATGACCGCATTCTGCTAGCAAAGCAGCAAATACACCTGAAAAAAGTGTTTGTCCAAATACTGCAACCTTCATATCAGTCTCTTTTTATAGTTTTAGTTCTTTGATCAGCGCTTTAAATTCTTCACCTAATTTTGGATGGTCTACGCCATAATGTAAAACTGCTTTGAGATAGCCCAATTTACTGCCGCAATCAAAAGTTTGACCTTTCATCCGATAGGCTTCCACTGTATCGGTCGCTTGCAAAGCTGCAATTGCATCGGTCAACTGAATCTCATTACCTGCCCCTTTAGGCGTGTTCTCAAGTAATTGCATAATTTTAGCAGGTAAAATATAGCGACCCACTACCGATAAATTTGATGGTGCAGTGTCGAGGGCAGGTTTCTCGACAATGCCTTGCATTTGAATGCTATGCCCTTCGGCAGGTATACAAGCAACATCGACAATACCGTATTGATCTACCATGTGATCTGGTACAGCTTCCACCATAATTTGTGATGCATGGGTTTCATCAAAACGTTGAATCATTAAACTCAAATCATTGGTTTCTGATGAATCTTTTACAAGAACATCTGGTAATAGCACAGCAAAATCATCATCACCTACTACAGCTTTAGCACACAGTACAGCATGACCTAAACCAAGTGGCTGTGGTTGACGTACGCTAATCACACTGACATGTCGCGGTAAAATTTCAGTGATTTCTTTGAGTAAATCAAATTTCTTTTTATTTTCTAAAGTGGTTTCCAGCTCAAAATTACGGTCAAAGTAGTTTTCAATCGAAGCTTTAGATGAATGTGTGACTAATATGATTTGCTCAATACCAGCAGCAACTGCCTCTTTCACCACATATTCGATGGCTGGGCGGTCAACCACTGTGACCATTTCTTTGGGAATAGATTTACTTGCAGGCAAAAAACGTGTACCAAGGCCTGCGACTGGAAGAATGGCTTTTTTGATCATATGTGGTTCATCATGATAAAAATTAATTATTTATGAGCTGACTCTGATTGAGAGTCATTTTGACTTGAAAAACGTACAGCTCCAACCTCTTGGTCGGGAGCATTAATACCTTCTTTCTTTAACATGACTTCAACCGTTTTAAACATAATTTTGAAATCAAGCCAAATAGAGTGTGTATCTACATATTTTGCATCTAATTCAAATTTTTCTTCCCAAGATAAATTATTTCGTCCACTAACTTGTGCTAAACCGGTCATGCCGGGCTTCACTTCATGTCGTCGCATTTGCTCAGGAGTATAGTGTTCCAGAAAATCTTTCATTTGTGGACGTGGCCCTACAATACTCATGTCACCTTTTAGTACATTAATGAGCTGTGGCATTTCATCGAATGTTGTTGCACGTAATTTCTGACCAAAGGGGGTAATTCGTTGATGATCTGGCAAAGGATTTCCTTGTTTATCAAATGCATCTTTCATAGAACGAAACTTAATCATTTTAAAAAGTTTACCATCTTTACCAGGACGCTCTTGTAGAAAAAGTACTGGTGAGCCCAAATTTTTTTTTACTTTATAAGTAACCCAAATAAAAATTGGTAAAAGCAAGATCAGCGCTGTAGTTGCAATAACAATATCTACAAGACGTTTCATAATAGAACCTAATTCCTATTTACTTAATTGCACTTCTTCTATGAGATTAAAAATTTTCTTCATCGCAATTTGTTCTGAATAATTTTCAATTAAAACTTTACGCGAAGAAGATAATTTTTGTGTATTAAAATTTTGATGAATATTTGAAAATAGTTTAGCCAAAATTTGAGGTTCACCTGCAGGAACATTCCAACCTAAATTATGCTGTTGAATCATTGATGATACTTCTGACTCTATCCCCATAATTGCTAAAAGAGGTTTATCAGCCGCCATAGAGTAATAAGCTTTACTAGGAACACCTAAACCATACATACCTTCAGAAAGAGTCACAATTGCAATATCTCCTGCATTTAACCCATCTGATTTTTTTGATGGATCTAAGCTGCCAATATATTGAACATTTTGATCATTGAGTTGGGCTATTTGATTTTTAAGCTCATCTTCATATGCCCCACCACCAATAAATAACACTTTAGGCCTTTGACCAGCTGGTATCAACTCTAAAGCATCAATGATGTTTTTTATTCCTTGGACACGCCCAATATTACCAAAAAAATAAAAAATAGGTGCCTCACTTTGCCATCCCAAAGTTTCTAAAATCTTATTTTTATTTTTTTCTTGAACTTCGATGTCATGATGGTCGATCCAATTTTGAATAATAATCGAATCTGAAATAGAAACTTTAACATCTATCAAATCTTTCATATCCTTACCGATAACAATACGTTTATCAGCTTCAGCATAAAACTTATCAAAGAAGAATTTTAAGATTTTGTAAAAAATATTATTCTGCTTTAGAACCTTAGCCGCTATAAGATTTTCAGGAAAAACATCATGTACAAGCAAGATCCATTTAAATTTTTTTATCTTTTTAGCAATATAAATGACCGGCAATAAAAAAATAGGGGTCGTCCCCGTAAAAACAACCTCTCCCTTTCCAATATGCTGTAAGATTTTGATGAGAAATTTAAATGAAATCACCAACTCAAAAAACAACCTCTGGATGAGCTTTTTTTTATTCAGGTTGACATCAGCAACTAAAATAGCATCTTCAATCTTATGTATAGGATCTTCCTTTACAATGATCTGCAAATTATCTCCATACTGCTGCTTTAAATTTTTATGCAACTTATGGAATAAATACCCTGTTGTATTTTGGGTAGGAAGAATATATTCCGAGATCAAAAAAATTTTTTTCATGCCAACCTGCTTCACTTAGTATTTTTTCCAAATCACACGATTAACATAATCTGTATAACTCAGAACAATACGAGCCACTTTCTCACTTACATTCGGCATGCTGTAATCAGCAACCAAACGCAATAAGCGCTGTTCATCACGCGGCTGACTGTTAATAATTGCCAAACCTTGTAATACACGCTCAGCAGTTAAACCCACCATCATCACAGCTGCTTCTTCCATACCTTCTGGGCGCTCATGCGCTTGACGCAAATTCAAGGCGGGGAAGTTTAAAATTGAGGACTCTTCATTGATCGTTCCGCTATCCGACAACGTCGCCTTTGCAGACAGCTGCAATTTATTATAATCACTGAAACCAAGTGGCTTTAATAACTGTACTAATGGATGGAATGAAACACCCATTTGCTGGATTCGTTTGCGAGTTCGCGGATGTGTAGAAACAATAACTGGATAATTATATTGTTCTGCCACTGCATTCAGCATATCCACCAAATCTAAAAAGTTTTGATCAGAGTTGATGTTTTCTTCACGATGAGCACTGACAACAAAATACTGATGCTCTGTTAGGTTAAGCTGCTCAAGTACATTTGACGACTCAATTTTATGTTTATAAAAGTTTAAAACCTCAAACATCGGACTGCCTGTTTTAATCACCAGATCAGCAGGTAAACCTTCGGCAAGCAGATAATCACGCGCAATCGTACTATAGGTCAAATTGATGTCAGCGGTATGGTCGACAATACGTCTATTAATTTCTTCTGGAACACGCATATCAAAGCAGCGGTTTCCTGCTTCCATATGGAATGTCGGAATCTTACGACGTTTTGCTGGAATAACAGCCGTACAGCTATTGGTATCACCTAAAACTAGCAATGCTTCAGGCTGCACCTCTTCCAATACTTTATCTACAGCAATAATCACATTGCCAATGGTTTCTGCACCTGTTGAACCTGCTGCATTCAAAAAATAGTCAGGTTTGCGTATACCAAGATCAGTAAAGAAAATTTCATTTAATTCATAATCATAATTCTGCCCAGTGTGCACAATGATATGGTCAAAATATTGATCACACACTGCCATGACACGTGACAAACGAATAATTTCAGGACGTGTTCCAACAACCGTCATTAATTTTAATTTTTTCACAAAAATAACTCTTTAATTTGAAAGCGGCATTGCAAAAGTATCTGGTTTAGAACGATCAAATATTTCATTTGCCCAAAGCATAACGATCATTTCGTCTTCACCGATATTGGTAATATCATGCGTCCAGCCCGGTACTGTTTCCACAATACGAGGTTCTTCACCCGTGGTTTCTAACTCGTAGTACTCACCAGTTGAAATATGCTTGAATTTAAATAATGCCTTACCTTTAATTACTAGGAATTTCTCAGTTTTAGTATGATGGTAATGCCCACCGCGTGTGATGCCCGGATGTGCTGTGAAATATGAAAATTGACCTGCATCTGGTGTCTTCAGCATTTCTACGAAAACGCCACGCTCATCACCATATTTAGGTACGGTATAATCAAACTGAGCTGGTTTTAAGAAACTTAAATACGTTGAATACAATGCTCGAGTCAGACCAACCCCAACAAGATCTGTAATCAATGTTCCTCTTGAAGCTTTAAAGCCGCGAATAGTATCAGCAAGCTTGCCAACTGTAATGCTATATTCAGGCTGAATTTCAAAGCTTTCATTTGCTGGATATTTATGATTTAAAATGTCCCAAATTGTTTCTACAACATCATCTATATACACCAAACGAATTGCCGCATTTTCGTCATTGATCTGTATTGGCAGATCATTGGCAATGTTATAGCAAAAGGTTGCAACAGCTGAGTTATAATTTGGTTTTGACCATTTACCAAAAATATTAACCATACGGGAAATATAAATTGGATTGCCATTTTGCTGATTTAATTTATTAAGCGCTTGCTCACCGCCGAGTTTACTTTTGCCATAAACATTATCTCTTTCAGCCTGAATAGAAGACGAAAGGATGATAGGTGTCTGTTTTTGATTTTGACGCAAAATTTCGCAAATTGATTCTGTAAGGGAAACATTCCCTTCAATGAACTCTGAATCATGCTGTGGTCGGTTCACACCCGCTAAATGCACAATCCAATCTGCATCTAGAACCATTTGTTCTAACTCCTGAGCAGTTGAATCCCGATACAGTTTCAGTACTTCAACTTTAGGCTTTTCGGCTAAAAATTGGATTAAATTTTTAGCAACAAAACCATTTGCACCTGTGACTAAAATTTTCATGTTATGCCTCAGGATCAATATATTGACCTTGCGTTAAGGCACGAACAAACTCAAGTTTAAGCAGCAGCTTCTTCATACCTTCAATATCTAAACGCTCAGTATTATGTGAATTATAGTCTTCGAGCTGGCTAATTTTTAAATCGCCATTTTCTACATATTTAGCATAATTTAGATCCCGCTGATCTGCAGGAACACGGAAGTAATTGCCCTGATCAAATGCGACTGCCATTTCTTCACGGCTTAACAGAGCTTCATAGGCTTTTTCACCATGACGCGTACCCATAATGACAATTGGATGTTCAGGTACATTTAATAGCTGCGTTAAAGACTGAGCCAACACTTCAATCGTAGCAGCTGGTGCTTTCTGTACAAAAATGTCACCATTTTGCCCATGCTCAAAGGCATAAAGAACCAAATCTACAGCATCATCCAAGGTCATCATAAAACGTGTCATGTTCGGATCAGTAATAGTTAGTGATTTACCTTGACGGATTTGATCTACAAATAACGGAATAACTGAACCGCGAGATGCCATGACATTGCCGTAACGTGTACAACAAATTGTGGTATCTAGATTTTCTAAATTACGTGATTTAGCCACAATGACTTTTTCCATCATTGCTTTAGAAATACCCATTGCATTGATTGGATAAACGGCTTTGTCTGTACTTAAACATACGATACGTTTCACCCGGTTTTGAATCGCAGCTTCTAATACATTTTCAGTACCAAGAACATTGGTCTTTACTGCTTCCATTGGGTGGAATTCACATGATGGAACTTGCTTTAATGCAGCAGCATGGTAAATATAATCTACACCACGTGTAGCATTTAAGACACTGTTATAATCACGTACATCACCAATATAGAATTTTAGCTTAGATGATTGGTATTTTTTACGCATATCATCTTGCTTTTTTTCATCCCGGCTAAAGATTCGGATTTCTTTAATATCTGTCTGTAAAAACCGTTTTAAAACAGCATTGCCAAATGAACCTGTTCCACCTGTTATCAATAAAGTTTTATTGCAAAAATTCATTGTAATCTCTCACTTAAATACTACTTAATGGCTTTGAAAAATTTTTATTAAATATACAATAACAAATTAACAAAAATATTGTAAAAAATGGACTAGAGAATGAATGCGTTAAAATTAATAAAATTAAAGTAGAAACCATTCCAATTAAACCAACTTTCGACCAAAAAAAACAAAAAGGTATAATAAATATTAAACCAAAATTTGAAACCAAATAAACAAATGAATTATACCAAGTTTCATTAAAATTATATATTAAAACCTTTTTTGATAAATCAAAATTAACAAAAAATGAAAAATCTTGTAACACTTTAAACATATTAAAAAATCTTTCTTCTAATGAGCCCCCACCTCTAGTCAAATCAAAAAACCTCAATATAGCGACATTAGTTGTAGTAACCATGTAGCCCAAAAATCCAACTAATAAAACAGGAAATAAAATAATAAAAGAAGTGAAACTTTTTTTGAATTTTATAGCATTTAAACCGACAAAAAATAAACTCAATATTGCAAAAAAAATACCCAAGGAGGAAGTAGAAGCAATTAAAATTAAAAAATAAAAAAAATATTTATCTAAAATACTATATTTTGTGTAGTATAATAAAGCAGGAATTAAATAAATTGCTAAATAGCTAGGTTCCCTAAATAGTCCCGCTGCTCGAAAGCCACCAGACTGAATTTCAATTACATTTAATGTATCATCCTCAATAGTTTCTATAGGCAATTGCATTATCAAAGTTATATTAAAAATATAATAAAAAAATAATTGAGTAATTAAAAATATTGATAAAATTAACGAAACCTTTAGATACTTATGTAAAATAAGCAAATAAAAACTCTTAGATAATGATAAAAACAAAGGAAGAATCATTAAATAAAAAGATGCTCTATAAAAACTGCTTGGCACCTGTCCATTATAAATAAAAATGCTATAAGAAATTAAAACAACAAAAGAACTCATAAAAAAACAAATTATCAAAAAATTATTAATTTTTATTTGATTAATAAAAAAAATAAGTGACAATAAAAGTGTCATATCTCCAATACTTAACGCACCCCAAAACACATAGTTTGAAAGTATAGGAGATATTAAAAAAAACAAACCTGATATATGTGTTAAGTACTTCAATTACTCACCCTCAAACTAAAAAACTAATCAATTTTAAAAATTTTGGCTTTAGATTGTATATATTCATAGTGTTGTTTATGAATGTTTAGTTTAAGATTAATTTTTTTTCTCATCATTAGTATATTGATGAAATTTAAAAAAACATTCATGACAAACAAATAAAGGGAAATATTAATAATTTTTTTTATAAATTTATTTTTAATTTTAAAACAAAATTTTCTATTTTTTATTAAAAAAATATCTACTTTTTTACTTTCATTTAATATCAAATCATCAAATATCTTTATCTGATCATTGTAAAAACGATTTCCAGCTACGATAAAAGTTGAACCTGAGGTTCTTCTATAATATGTAAAAACCTTATCCACCAAGCAAAATTTACTATTAAAATTACGAACTATTGAAATTTGCAAAGGTAAGTCTTCAACCACATCAAAATTATTTAAAAAATCTTTCACTTTTTTATCTTTTAAATTATTTATATCATAAATCATATTTGGGGCATTATTATTGGATGGAAATTTAAAACGAGTAATAGCAGGTTTTTTTCTATAGATGAAATATGAAGATATAATCATATAAATATCAATTTTTTTTTCACTTAAAATGTTATCAGTTAAATCCAGAGGAAATCCAGAAATAAAATTATTATTTATTTGAAATGAATACAGAAACAAATTTTCAAACGAATACACGTCATCACCAGCTGTTATTTTAATAGAATCTGTTTTAACCTCATTAATCATATTTAGTAAACTTTTACATGTTCCTAGATTTTCATTATTGAATATTTTAATTACAGATCTAAATAACTCAGAATTCATACTCAACCACTTATTAACTAAATAAACAGTTAAATCTCTTGATTTATCATCATTTATTATCAAATCAACTTCAATATTATCTGCATAGTTCTGTACCAAATATTTAATACTCTCCAAATGCTCAATGATATATTTTTCGTGATTATATGCTAAAACAATAAACGTGAAAGACTTCATAAATATTCCTTAAAATTCAAATTAAATTCACTTAATATAAATTACAGTCCCCACTAGGTTAAATAAATGATTCTGAGAATTAAAAATTGAAATCTCTTTTTCAAACTCAACCTAAAAAATACTTTCATATCAACAACTTTATTTAATGATTCTTTTATCAAATAATTCCATTCATTAATATTTACTATTTTAGTATAATTTTGAAATTTATAAAAATTTATACTCCAAATTACAGATATTATTTCCTGCACAGACAAAAAACCCAAATCATTATATTTTGTTAAAATAACATTTAAAATAAATGCATTTTTTACCATCAAATATCGACTTTGATTAACTTTTTTTGTAGTAGAATTTTCATTAAAATAATAAAAATATGAACTACTACTTCTAATTATTATTCTTGAATTAAGAAAATTCAATCTAGTTAATACTTCATCATTATTTATAAAGTTTTCATCTCCAGGATTAAATTTAAAATAATCTTTATAGCTTTTTAGAAATATTTCTTTTCTAATTGTTAAACAACCATGAATATACCACCCACCCAAAGAGTTTTTTACACAATCAATGGGATCGAGCATCAACTCATCTGTGTAAATTTCAAGCTTATTCCATTTACCATCTTGTTTCTGCATAAGCATATTAGGAACAATAACATCAACATCTGTATTGTAGTTATAGATAGAGTAGACTTCTTCAATAGCATTGATGGATAACATATCATCACAGTCTAGCATCATTATAAATTGAGTTTCTGCACTCTCAATTCCATTTTTTCTTGCTGAAGCTGCTCCTTTATTTTTTTGTGATTTTATTTTATAATTAAATTTTATATCAGTAGTTAATAACCCTTTCAGTTTTTGTAAAGTTCCATCTTTTGACCCATCATCGACAAATATAACTTCAAAATTTTGATTTGTTTGTTCACACAAATTTTTTATACATTTTTCGATATTCATTGACTCATTATACATTGGTATAATTACTGTTACTAAATATTTCATTAGATCCCCTTCAATTTTCTAAATGCAAAATAAGAACATACAATCCAATACAATAATCCGTTTAATGCAAAGGCTATAGTTACTCCTTTAAAACCAAAATATTCAACAAATATCATAGTTATAGGAATTATACTCAATGCAAAAAAACTTTCTGTAAATATGAAAATTTTTGTCATAGCCTTACTAAGCATCATGTAACTTATGAGCCAACTACCTATTTTAATAATATCTCCTATTAATTGCCATAATAGTAATTCTTTCATTGGAAAAAACTCTTTAGAGAATAGCAGACTGATTATTAAATCCTGATTTAAAAATATAAAAAGTGAACATAAAATCGCTATTGGCAAAATAAATAGATAACCTCTAAATACTTCTTGTTTGATTAAACTATATTGAATCATTTCTGATAATTTAGGCAGATAATAAACACTTAATATTGTTGATGCAAACATCAAATACCCTAGACTTAACCTAGATATTGCATCCCAATATCCAGCATAATTGATATCAAATTTAAAAGTAATGAATTTTCTTATATAAATCTGAGAAATATTACCAAAAAAAACACTAACAAAAGCCATCAAAGCAAAAAAAGAAAATTTTTTTCCAATTTTTAAATCTATTTTACCAAGAAAGTTTGATATTTTAAACCAATCCGCCTTATAACATAAATAAAAAGTTACAAAAAAAGATAATGACTGATATATTGATATACCAATTAATGCTCCATATAATCCGTATTGCATGACAAAAATGCTAGTTATTATTAATGCAGCACTACTTCCAGCAATATTTGCTATTGTTAGTTTTAAAATTTCTTTTTTACCATTAAGTATAGCTAACATCATGGTATTAAAATTAAATAGCACTAAAAAAATAGCAAATATAAAAAATACTTTACTATATTCATCTGTATGAAAAATATATTCAGAAATAGAGTTTCTACATAGTATTATTAATACTGAAAAAAACATGCTCATAAAAAAAATAATTGTGCCAGCTGTTATCCAAACTCTCCTTTGTGCACTCTCATCTTCATGATACTCAGAAGTATATTTAACTATTGCTGTATTTATAGCGCTACCAGAGAAGGTACTAACCATTTGGATAAAATTTTGGAATTGGCCTATTGCAGCATATCCATTAGGTCCTACATATAATGCTAGAATTTTATTCAAAGTAAATAACGTAACCATTTTTATTAAAACAGCTACACCATTTAATAAACTTGTTTTAAGTAAATTCATTTTAAGCTTTAAAAGAATTACAAAGCTTAATAACTTTTTCAGCCTCTTCTATACTTAGCGTTGGTCCGATAGGCATACTTAAAACCTCGTTATGAATTTTTTCAGAAATGGAATAACTTAAGTTATTCCATTCTTTATAAGCTTGTTGTTGATGTGGTGGGATTGGATAGTGAATCAATGTTTGAATCCCTTTTTTTTCTAAATACTTCTGAAGAGCATCACGATTTTTTGTTCTAATTACAAATAAGTGCCAAACATGCTGTTGGTATTTTTCAACATTTATATTACTTAATGGCAATTCAATGAGGGGGTTATTAATCTTCTCAAGATATAAACTGGCAATTTTACGACGATGTTCAACCTCTTGATCTAAGAATTTTAATTTAACATCTAACATTGCAGCTTGAATTTCATCTAGTCGACTATTCACACCAGGTACTAAGTTTTTATATTTTTCATGCGATCCATAATTACGAAGTGCTTTTATCATATTCGCAAGCTCTTCATCATTGGTGGTTACTGCACCCGCATCACCAAGTGCACCTAAATTTTTTCCAGGATAAAAACTAAAACCTGAAGCATCTCCCCAGTTACCCGCTTTTTTATGGTCTAATTGAGCACCATGACTTTGCGCCGAATCCTCTAAAACCAATAAATTATGTTTTTTTGCAATGTGCATAATGTCTGACATTGCAGCCAATTGACCATATAAATGAACAGGTAAAATCACTTTGGTTTTGGCTGTTATTGCTTCTTCTATTTTTAATGGATCAATATTGTACGTAGCAAGATCTGGCTCAACTAAAACTGGCGTTAAATTATTTGCTGTAATTGCTAAGATACTGGCAATATAGGTATTTGAAGGAACAATCACTTCATCACCATCTTGAAGCTTACCTAACTCTTTCCAAGCACGTAAGGTTAAAATTAATGCATCTAAACCATTGGCTACACCAATTGCAAACTTGACCCCACAATAGTTCGCAAAATTTTGCTCAAAATGTTCTAGCTCGTTTCCACCAATATACCAACCAGAATCAATAACTCGCGTACACGCCATAATTAACTCTTCACGATACTGCTGATTGATATTTTTTAAATCTAAAAAGGGAATCATTCTTATATATAACCTTTAATGATTGCAGGGTTGCCTACCACTATTGCATTTGCGGGGACATCTTTAGTCACTACAGCACCAGCACCAATCAGTGCATTTTGACCAATACGAATTCCAGGTAAAATGGTGGCATTGGCCCCAATGCTTGCACCCTTTTCAATAGTCGTTTGAGAAAACTCTTCTGGATACTGCTTTGAACGGGGTTTTTTATCATTTGTAAACGTAACAGATGGGCCGATAAAGACGTCATCTTCTAGAGTAATTCCATCCCATAAATAAACACCTGATTTTATGGTGACATTGTTACCAATGATGACATCATTTTCAATGAGAGTATGCGCACAAATATTACAATTCTCACCAATTTTAGCATTCTGTAAAATGACGCTAAATTGCCAAACTTTGGTTTTCTGTCCAATTTTTTGGGATTTCACGTCTGATAAAGGATGAATAAAAGGTTTATGTACTTCTTTTAAAAATTTTTGATAATCACGAATATAATCAGATTCTGTAAAATGCTCACTTGCCAAAACAAGTAGAACACAGTCTTCCGAAAAATCATGCATTTCCCGCCAAATCAAACCTTCAATAAGTAAGCCCTGAGCAGGCGAATCTAATACAATTTCTTCCTTTTCATGACCATCATCTAAAATAAAGCGACAACTCCCTTTCAAACAAATAGCCACTTGTTTTAAATTAAGATGTGCGTGAAAACCACGAGGCTTATCTACTGTATTAAAAATATAATATAAACGCTTAACATCAAAGGGAATGGACTGATTGGACTCAACAGCCACTAACCCACCACGGTCATCAGCAAAACTCGGCAAGTCAATTAATTTTACAAGACCCATTTTATTCAGTTACCAAAGAAATCAAATATTGACCATAGTCATTCTTACTCATGCTTTGACCAATTTCTAAAACCTGTTCTTTACTCAGCCAGCCATTATTCAGGGCAATTTCTTCTAAACACGCAACTTTATAGCCTTGGCGTTTCTCTAATGTCTCTACAAATTGCGCCGCTTCGAGCAAACTTGCATGTGTACCTGTATCGAGCCATGCAAAGCCACGACCCAAAAGCTCTACATTTAAATCGCCACGTTCCAAATACATTTGGTTTACTGTCGTAATTTCTAACTCACCACGGTCAGAAGGTTTAACTTCTTTTGCAATTTGAATCACATCATTGTCATAAAAATACAGACCTGTCACGGCAAAATTTGATTTTGGTTGCTTAGGTTTTTCTTCTAATGAAATTGCGCGTTTATGCTCATCAAACTCAACTACACCAAAACGCTCAGGGTCTTTTACTTGATAGCCAAAAACTGTTGCGCCTTTTGCACGAGCAACAGCTTGTTTTAACATTGGTGTAAAGCCTTGACCATAAAAAATATTATCACCAAGTACTAAACAAACATTACTATCACCAATAAAATCTTCGCCGATAATAAACGCTTGAGCTAACCCATCCGGACTAGGTTGAATGGCATACTGCAAACGAACACCAAACTGAGAACCATCACCAAGCAGGCGTTCAAAGCTCTCTTTATCCTCAGGTGTCGTAATAATCAGAATATCCTGAATTCCTGCCAACATAAGTACAGAAATTGGATAGTAAATCATTGGCTTGTCGTAAATTGGGAGTAGTTGTTTAGATACACCTTTTGTAATTGGGTATAAACGTGTACCCGATCCACCTGCGAGAATAATACCTTTTGTATTCATTATACATTCACACCTAATCTTTCACGTTGGTAACTGCCATCTTGAACACGACGACACCACTCTAAATTATTTAAATACCATTCAACTGTTTTTCGAATACCTGTATCAAACGTTTCCTCAGGTTTCCAGCCTAATTCATGGCCAATTTTTGTTGCATCAATGGCATAGCGTAAATCGTGACCAGGGCGATCTGTCACATAAGTAATCAAGTCTTCATAACGAGCCACACCATTTGGTTTATTTGGTGCAAGCTCTTCTAACAATGTACAAATTGCTTTAACAACATCAATATTCTTTTGTTCGTTATGACCGCCAATATTATAAGTTTCACCAACAGCAGCCTCAGTGACCACTTTATATAAAGCACGTGCATGGTCTTCTACAAATAGCCAATCACGAATTTGATCACCTTTACCATAGATGGGAAGTGGTTTGCCATCTAAGGCGTTCAAAATCACTAAAGGAATCAATTTTTCAGGGAAGTGATAAGGGCCATAGTTGTTTGAGCAATTGGTTAAAACGACAGGTAAACCATAGGTTCGGTGCCATGCACGTACCAAATGATCTGAACTAGCCTTACTTGCTGAATATGGTGAACTTGGAGCATAGGGTGTTGTCTCCAGGAACAAGTCATCTGTACCTTCTAAGTCACCATAAACCTCATCTGTTGAAATATGGTGAAAACGAAATGCTTGTTTTTTATCTTCGTTTAAACCGTTCCAATAATGACGGGTAGCTTCCAATAAATGATATGTACCAATAATATTGGTTTCAATAAACGCAGCCGAACCTGTAATTGAGCGATCTACATGGGACTCTGCTGCCAAATGCATCACAGCATCTGGTTGAAAACTTTCGAAGATTTGATCTAATGCAATACGATCGCAAATATCAGTTTGAGAAAACTGATAACGTTCACTGTCAGCAATACTTTCTAAAGATTCTAGATTGCCAGCATAGGTCAACTTATCAACATTTAAAACTTCATTATTAGTATGATTAATAATATGTCGAATCACGGCAGAACCAATAAAACCTGCTCCACCTGTTACTATAATCTTCATAAATATCCTAAATTTTAAAATTCACTCTATTAAGGTATAGCTTTAATATTGTTATCCTTAATTATATCATCTAGTTAAATTAAATTTAACTTTAATACTACTATTAAAATTACTTATCTATAGATGCTGAACAATAACCATCCACATATTTTTTTAGTATCTTAAATAATTCATTTAAATCATCATGATACTTGTAATTTTTAAGCTGTATAAATATTTCAGAAACCTCTAAATATCCATAATATTTTTCATAAGACTTTAATATCCTTTCATGCTCCGTCTTTTCAACATTTTCAGCATCAATTAACAACTCTTCATATAACTTTTCACCCGGACGTAGACCTGTAAATTGTATCTCAATATCACCTATACCATTTTCATCTATAGCTCGAAAACCACTCAAACGAATCATTTGTCTAGCTAATTCTACTATTTTAACTGGCTCACCCATATCCAATAAAAATACATCACCGCCAGTCCCCATCGCACCTGCCTGAATCACAAGCTGAGCTGCCTCAGGAATGGTCATAAAATAACGCGTAACTTCTGGGTGCGTTACTGTAACAGGCCCGCCTTGAGCAATCTGTTTTTTAAACAAAGGGACGACAGAACCTGACGAACCAAGTACATTGCCAAAGCGCACAATACTAATTTGCGTTTTTGGATTCGTCGACGCTAGGCCCTGACAATACAATTCTGCCATACGTTTGGACGCACCCATAACATTGGTTGGACGTACCGCTTTATCCGTTGAAATTAAAACAAAAGTTTCAACATTTTGATTCACCGCTGCATCGACACTACGCTGTGTACCAATAGACGTATTATAAATACCTTCAAATGGGTTTGCTTCAACAAGTGGTACATGTTTATAAGCTGCGGCGTGATAAACCGTCTGCACTTTGTACTCTTGAATAATACGTTCTAATTTTTGCTGATTGGTGACAGAACCTAGCACTGGAATAATTTGTATATCAGAAGCCTGCAATTCGCGGTCGATTGAATACAAAGCAAATTCAGACATTTCAAACAACACGAGCATTTTCGGCTGATGCTTCACAATCTGACGACATAACTCCGAGCCAATCGAACCGCCCGCCCCTGTCACCATGACCACTTTATTTTTAATATTTTTTTCTAACAGTTCAGGTTTCGGCGGTACAGGATCACGCCCGAGCAGGTCAATAATATCGACTTCACGGATATCTGAAACTTTAACCTTACCATCGACCAGTTGGGTTACCCCTGGAAGTTCCATGATTTTGACATCTGCTGAATCAAAAGACTCAATAATCTCTTTTTTCCGTGCACGACCAACGGAAGGCATGGCAAGTAATACTTCTTCAATGCCAAATTTTCCAAGTTTTGCTTGCGCTTTTTTGGGTGAATAAATTTTTAAACCACTCAGTGACTGACTTTGTAAGGAGCGCTTATCGTCAATAAAACACACGGGCAAATAATCATCTGAGCGGTTTAAAGCTGCTGCAATTTGTTGTCCTGCCAGCCCTGCGCCATAAATTGCCACACGTTTACGGCTTTGCTTTTTGGCAAAAGTTTTAAGAGTAGCGTAGCGAATGACTGCACGGCTCCACCACATGTATGAAAACAGCATAAAGCCATACATGAGCGGAATACTCATGGGAATAAATGCAACATTGAGTTTTTTAATCGTGTATAAGGCCACGATTTGGATAAATGTTCCGATTAAAATCCGCAGTAAATAGTCTTCATTAAATGAACGCACAATTGCACGATAAATACCGAGCAAGGCAAAAATCAGAATACCAACCACACCGACATAAATATACCAAGCATCCAGTCCTTGCATGACCTGAACATTGGGACGTGCCAAACGAATGGCATAAGCTAGCCACATCATTAACGGTAAAACACAGATATCCATCAGCACCAAAACGATTTGTTTTTGGCGACGCGGTAATGATGCTATAGAACGGATAATGTCTTTCACAAGATGCTCAAATGGGGTCAACAAAGCGGATGAGAGCGAATATTATACGCGCTTTTCAGGTTTAGATTTTTGCGATCACTGCTTGAATCGCATCCACGGTTTTTTGCAGGCTGTGCTCAGACAATGTTGGGTGTACAAGGAACATTAAGCTTGTTGTACCGAGCTGTTTAGCGTGCGGTAAAGACTGCGCAGGACGCCAAGGTGTACCATCAAATGCTTTTTCTAAATACACTTCTGAACACGAGCCGCTAAAACAAGGCACATTCAATGCATTGATTTCTGCCATAATGCGATCACGCGACCAGTCTTCAGGCAAGGCTGAAGTATTCACTTGCACATAGCATTTATAGGCTGCATGCACATATTCAACAGATGGTTTTGCTACAGTAAAATACGGACTATTTTCAAACGCCGCTTGGATACGTGCCATATTGGCGTTACGTTTTGCCGTCCATTCAGGCATTTGTTTGAGTTGCAGACGACCAATCACCGCCTGCATTTCCATCATGCGCCAGTTGGTGCCAAATGAGTCATGCAGCCAGCGGAATCCCGGCGGATGCTGAGTGTTGTAGACGCTGTCATAATTTTTGCCGTGATCTTTATACGACCACATTTTTTTCCACAGACTTTCATCATTGGTAGTGACCATACCGCCTTCACCACCTGTAGTCATAATTTTGTCTTGGCAGAATGACCATGCGCCAATATGACCGATTGAACCTGCTGATTTGCCTTTGTACTTTGCGCCATGTGCTTGAGCACAATCCTCAATCACGAAGATGCCTTTTTCCTCAGCCAACTGCATGATCGGATCCATATCACACATCCAGCCTGCCAAATGCACACAGATAATCGCTTTGGTATTCGGTGTTATCACTGCTTCAATGGTACGGCGAGAAATATTCTGTGAATCCAGCTCTACATCGGCAAAAATAGGATTGGCGCCTGCCGTCACAATCGAACTTGCCGAAGCTAAAAACGTACGTGAGGTAACAATCACATCATCACCAGCGCCAATACCCAAAGCTTTGAGGGCTAAATCGAGTGCCACGGTACCATTGGCAACGGCAACGGCATGCTGAGTTCCTGCAAACTGTGCAAATTCCTTTTCGAATTCACGGCATTCCTGACCTGTCCAATAATTCACTTTATTGGATAATAGGACCTTTGATACCGCATCGGCTTCTGCTTGGGTAAAGCTTGGCCAAGGCTCAAATGCACTGTTTAACATGGAATTTTCCCAGTCTAAAAATCGAGTTTAAAAATCTATTTTGTGGTCACAATTCGGGCGGGATTACCCACCACGCTGACGCCTGCGGGTACACTTTTGGTCACGACAGCACCCATACCCACAATGGCACCTGCACCTATCACTAAAGGCTGATCAGGTGTGCCCTGCTTAATCATCGCACCCGCGCCAATATAGGCATGCGCATGTATATGAATATTGCCGTTGCATTTTACGCCTGGTGCGAAAGTAACGAAATCCCCAATCACACAATCATGCTCGACATAACTGTATAAATTGGCATGAAAACACTTACCGATTTTGACATTGGAGCCAATGCTGACAAATGGACTTAAAGCCGAACCTTCAGCGAGTTCAATTTGATCCATTAAAACCACATTGTCCGCAGTGATCGACCAAAGCTGAATGCCATCCGCTTCTAAACGCTGAGCGATTTTTTCACGCACACGACTATTGGCAATCGCAATTTGCACGTATTTTGTCGATGTAAATTCATTGAGAAACGCTTGATAATTCATGGCACGATGACCATTGACCGAAGCAATGTCTGTTAAAGCATCATCGATAAAGATAATTTCAGACGCATCACCTTGACGTGCCAATTGCTGACGCGCGACAGGCATCAGGCTACGCCCACAACCTGAAGCTCCGTAAATCGCATAGAGTGTTGTCATTATTTTTGTTCCGATGTGCCGGTAAATTTTGTCATGGTGGCTTCGCCTTCGGCACTGATATCATTCTTGGCAATCACTTTTTTCACGGTTTTTAGCATGATTTTAAAATCGAGCCATAAGGACTGATTTTCCACATACCAAGTATCAAGTTCAAACTTTTTTTCCCATGAAATGGCATTACGACCATTCACTTGAGCATGACCTGTAATGCCCGGACGCACATTGTGACGCTTGGCTTGCTCAAGATTATAGAGCGGTAAATATTCCATCAATAATGGTCGTGGTCCAACAATACTCATATCACCTTTAATCACATTCCACAGTTCAGGCATTTCATCCAAACTGGTTGCACGGAGCATTTTTCCGAATGGCGTCAGACGCTCACTGTCAGGTAATGGATTGCCCTGCGCATCAAGTGCATCTTTCATGGTGCGGAACTTTACCATTTCAAACGGTTTACCATGCAGACCCGGACGCACCTGACGGAATAAAACAGGTGAACCTAAATTCTTTTTCACCTTATAAGCCACCAAAGCATAAACAGGAGACAGCAGCACCAGCGCAGATGATGCGATAACAATATCCAATAAACGCTTTAACATAGTTCGCTCTTGAGGTTAGATAAAAATGGCGGAGTCAATATTCATTTCTAGCAATAATTATACCCTGTTCGCCACCATCAGATTTGTAAAATATTTCAACGGTCAAAGGGACTCAAATATTCCCCATTCTAAAAGCTGTCAAACCATATAGCCGTTTAGAAATCTGTCCAACGACGATTAACTGCATGACCCGGATTATTCATGCTGATCACTTTCGCGTAGTTTCCTACCGCAGTTGCATTTTCAGGAATATCTTTGGTCACAACGCTTCCTGCACCTATAGTGGCATTATTGCCAATTTTGACATGCTCAATGATGCAGACATTCGGCCCAATATAAACATTATCGCCAATTTCTGCTGCTTGACGGCCGCTATTTGCACCAATGGTGGTAAATTGCGATAAATTCACATTATTGCCAATCACAGTCGTAGGGTTAACAACTAGCGGCCCGCCATGCCCAATAAACAAGCCATATCCAATTTGAGTTGTTATATGAATATCTATGCCGTACTGCTTTTTTTTATAATAATAAATAGGATAAGCCAGTTTTGCCCACGCGCTTTGAGCGCTGGCTAAACGCAGCCAAAATGAAAAATTAAAACCACGATTGAAAAAATAAGTTTTCAAAAATGTTTTAAAACTGACATGGCCAGTATAACGGTATAAATCACTTTTTATATATTTTAAGGTCATCTAGATCGCCTCTTAAATTGGGTGAATCGCCTTTAATGGATATCCATTTCAGCCATCATGTGCTTATTCACTTGATGCACATCATATTTATTCAGCGCAATTTCTCGCGAACGCTGTCCCATATACTCAATCAGTTTTGGATCTTCAATAAAGTATTGCATGCATTGCACCAAATCATCTACAGACTTCACTCCAACCAAATAACCATTCACACCGTGCGATACCGTTTCACGACAACCTGGTGCATCAGTGGTAATAATCGCCCGTCCCATAGCCATTCCCTCTAATACGGTACGTGGCGTGCCTTCACGATAAGATGGCAACACATACACGGAACTTTCCGCAATTGCAGGACGGACATCACTGAGCTTGCCCCAATATTTGAGGCGACCATCTGCAATCCATGTATCGAGTTCGGCTTGAGAAATGGCTGATGGATTATCATCAATCCAACCGACCAAATGAAATTCCGCTTCAGGATGCTTTTCTTTGATGATACGTGCCGATTCAGCATATTCACGCACACCTTTATCACCCAAAAGCCGTGCAATGAGCAAGAATGAGGCTTTGACCACGCCTGCATCATCTTTCGGTAAAGGCATGACATCAAAGTCTTGTACATTTACCCCTGAACCATTCACCACCACAGTTGGTTTATTGGCATCAAGCAAATGCATGTCTTGGAAAAGCTTTAAATCATCAGGGTTTTGGAAAAAGACTTTGTCGCTACGTTTGAGCGCTTGCGCATATAAGCCATGCACCAGCTTTTGAAACAGACTACGCTTGCCAGATTCCACATTTTGAAAGGCATAACCTAGACCAGTAATTAAAGCAAAACGATGCGGTACTTTCGCCAGCCATGACGCGAGCGTGCCATAAATCACAGGTTTAATAGTATAGGACAGCACATACTCAGGCTGAATTTGACGAATTTGCCGATAGATATGTTTTAACAGTTTTAAATCCGCCAGCGGATTGGTGCCAGTGCGCTGCATGGGAATTTCATGCAGATGATAGCCAAGGGCTTGCAGTTTTTGCTGTTCTTCGGGGAATGATGCGAATTCAGGTGCCATGATGTGAATTTCATAGCCGTGCGCAGAAATCGCTTCTAATAACTTGCCACGAAAATTGAGTACAGATGGCAAAAAACTGCTGATCATTAAAAACTTCATGCCTTTTGGCTCCACACCTGCATATATTGACGGCTGACAGTTTCAATACTGAAATTCTGCTCAACCCGTTCACGCGTCGCTAGTTTTAAGCTTTGCTTTTCTGCTTCTGATTTTTGTGTATAAGCTAAAATGGCATCTACCACAGCTTGTGCATTACGTGGTGGAACGATATTTCCTAAATCCTGCACAATATATTTGGCATCGCCCACATCGGTGCTGATACAAGGCAAACCTGATGCCATGGCTTCGACCAACACATTCGGAAAACCTTCGGTAATTGACGTCATCAAAAATACATCGATCGATTGATAAAAAGCAGGCATATCTGAGATTTGATCAAGCAAATGAACTTTTTCGGCATCTAACTGATACTGCTCGAATAAAGCTTTCACTTCAGGATTTTCTAGGCTTGCACCACCACCTGCAATTTTAAAAATGATGTTTTCATTTTTCAGCAAGCCCATGGTTTCAAACAAATAGGGATAACCTTTGGCCGTATGATAACGCCCTGCAAAACCAATCACGGTTGGTTCATGCAATTGAGGATTGGGCTGAAATTTATCTAAAAACACGCCATTGGCAATCACTTGACTATTGGCATTTTTAAAGCCAAAGACCTGATGCTGCTGCATAGACGAATGCGCACAATAAATAATGGCACTGACTTGTTGGGACAGTATTTTGCTTAAGCCTAAGGCAATTTTCGTGCTGATGGATTCATCTTTAGGAGAAGCAAGAGAATGATGAATGCCCCACACCACATTCGGTTTTTGAGCTAAACCAAGCATACTTAAACTTGTGAGCACATTGGCATGATACATCCAACATTGCACGGTTTTGGGTTGTAGTTGTTTCAGTAAACCACGCAGTTTTTGAATCGTACCCAACGTATTTAAACCATTCCACTGCAGTGCATAATATGACTGACAACAATCTAAAGTACGTTGATAAACCTCAGAGGTTTTCATCAATGCAATGATCACATGTTTATACTGCTGCTCTGTGCATTGGATCAGGCGTGCCAACATCATCTCAGCACCTCCCACGCCCGCAAAGTTGGTAATCACATGCACCATTAATGGTTTAGTCATGATGCAGACTCCATCATTCGCAAATATTGCTTGAGTACGGTTTGCTTATGAAACTGTTGAATATGTGATTCAAAATCAGCTTCTTGATATTGCACATAATCTGCAAAAATTGCCTGTTGCATAGCTTGGGTTAAACCTGCCTGATCATTGCATTCGACTAATAAACCAAACTTGGAATGTTCTAGAATTTCCATCGGGCCGCTTGGGCAGTTGGTACTGACCACTTTTACTTTTGAAGCCAACGCCTGAATGAGTACTCCAGGCAAACCTTCCCAATTGGAACTTAAAACAAACAGCGATGCATATTTAAAATAAGCGTATGGATTAGCATCAAAGCCCGGTAAATCCACCACATCGTTTAAACCCAAGTCAGCCACTAGAGCCTCAAACTCAGCTCGTAATTCGCCTTCACCTAAAATCAATAATCGGGTTTCAGGATGCTGATTATGCAAGGCTTTAAAGGAGCGGATCAGAAAACCAAAGTTCTTTGCTTCAGTGAGACGCCCCACTGCCAAAATCACTTTATGGTCATTATTAAAAAAGCGATGTGTGACTGGCGCTTTGAGTTTTTCCAAATAGGCATCGTCCAATACAGGGTTATAAATCGTGCTCAGATTATTATTTTTATAGCCATAATATTCACGAAAATCGGCTTCCACCCCTTTGGAAACACAGACCACTTGCTGTGCCATGGGATAGGTCCAGTTCACCAAAGTTTTCAGCACAAATTTAGCCACACCTTGCAACTTCATATTTTTTGACGGCGTAGATACTTCACGGAAGATCAAACGTGTTGCAACACCTGCAAGCTTTTTCGCAATGCCTGCCACAATATTAGTATGGGTTTGTGTTGACACTAAGCAATCATATTGCTCAGCTTTCATTTTTATTTTTAAGGGCGTGATGCTATTCATCACCCGACCGCAATTAAAATTCACCAATTGAATTTTCGGGCTGACTTCAGGCAAAAGTTTGGCTTTATCACCCGTGACATCACACACACCCAAATGAATTTTTAGACCCTGTTCTGCAAAACTGTTCGCCAGTTGAATGACTGTACGTTCTGCACCGCCACCGCCCAAGCTTGGCAAAAAGAACATGACTTTATTCAACATATGCAGACCTAAACTTTATGAAATGGGAGAATATTAAAGATGGTTTTTTGAGGCTTGAATCGCCATGGCGCGTTCCACACGGGCACGGTAATCGGTGATGCCAACCAAGTCGGTATCACTGGCACAGGTGCTTTGAATTTTGGCTTTGAAGTCATCAAAACTGCCCACCACTTTGGCAGGTACACCAATCGCCACGCTATGATCAGGAATATCTTTGGTCACCACCGAACCTGCACCAATCACGACATTTGAGCCAATCCTCACGCCCGGCATAATAATGCTATTCACACCTATAAACACATGCGAACCAACTTGAATTGGGGCAAAGCGTTGATAACGTTTGCCTTTATCATCTTTGACCAAGCAGGTACTGCCATCATGGGTAATAAATTTCACGCCTGAAGTCACCGTGACATGATCACCAATTGAGACTAAAAACGGTTCTGAGCCCCAATTTTTAATATAAATTCGGCAGTTTTCACCAATTTTCACCCCCTTTTTACGTGCATATGCCACACTGCCCTTTGCCATAAAATAAGCAAGATCAAACAGCTGTCGAAGAGCAGAAACCATAAATGCCATACGCATGACCTATGTCAGAATCAGAAAATCAAAAGGGAGAAAATTAAGCTGAATATTTTACGCTGAAAATATGTTTTACGATATGCATAGCACTTTATACTGATTTGATTTTTTTGGCCGGAATACCGACATACACCCCTGATTCAGACAGAGGTTTTGACACTAAACTGCAGGCACCAATTACACTGTCATCGGCAATAGTTACACCATCAAGTACCGTAACCCGTGCACCAAGCCAGATATTTTGCCCTAAACTCACGCCTTGTTTGGTAATTGCATCTTTCACCAACAGATCAGGTTCACCAAATTTATGGTTACTGGCAATCAAAATACTTTGCGTACCAATACGGGTGTTATCGCCAATCGTGATACCACCACAGCCATTGATAAAAGACTTAGAATTAATGCTGACATCCTTGCCAATTAAGACCTTACCACCAAAGCATTTGATATAACAGCTTTCACCAATAAAACTGTGATCTGCAATTTCTAAAATCGCACCTTGTTCGACAATTAAACTGACATGATCGCCAATATAGACATTCTTGCCGATCTTGACTTGGCCATTAATCTCTAGGGTACACGCTTTGCCGAAGTAACGGAATTGTGTGCCAAATGCCATGTTGTACATCACTTTACGGCACTGTGAAGCAAACCAATTCATGTATTTTAAGATTTTAAAAAACATCAGTTTTTGTTTCTCCACACCACATACAAAATGGCAAAGTTATAGAAAATTAATGCTACAGGTACCCCAAGTAACATATACACTTTATCAGCAAAGACTGCATAGAAGCCTGCAAATAATGCGAACTTAATCATGAGTTCTACGATTTGCAACTTAAACAGCACTTGGCTGTTGCGCTGAGCAATCAGAAAAGCCGAGCTTGGTGGATTACAGAAAATCGCCCAATAGCCCAAAGCTAAAATTTGGAAATAGCTCGAAATACCCACCCATTCACTGCCAAAAACCCATAAATATAAAGATTCAGGCAGAATGAAGAAAATGGCAAATAACGGTAGTGAAACCAGACTAAGCAGTACACTCGCCTTTAAGGCATTTTGATTGGATTCGGTGTTTTTAAATTTGCGAATAAAAAACTGACGTAGGGTTTGTGAAATTAGATTGATTGGGACACGCAAAGTCCGTTCGACAATGGCATAGAAACCCATCGCCTGCACACCGACAAAATGCGACACAACATAGTAGGGCAAGTTATGCGAAAAACTATTCAGTAAGGCATGGGGCGTATTGGCATAGATAAAGTCTTTGTAATGTTTAAATACCTGCCAACTGACTTGATACAGTTGATGCTTTATTAAATAAATCAACACTGCCACAATCATGATGATCGAGCTCAGGTTATAACTGTTCACCAAGCTAATTTGCATCACGAGCGGTAAGGACAGTTGAACCGCTACCACAATAGCACTACGGAAAACATTTAAACCTGCACAGAAATATTCTTGATGTGCTGAAAACTGATAATTATAGAGACTTTGAATCAGGGTATTGGCAAGCACACCTGTAGCAACTGCCCCTGCCACTTCAACATTTAAAATTGCACTGATGACGATGCCGCTAATGACAGCAATCGCAGTTGAGAATGCAGCCCCTTCAAAAATCAGACTCTTTTTATCTTGCTCGTCCGCGACTAACAATGCTTGATCAAGACGTAAATTGGCAACCGTGGATAAAATACTGACAATCGCCAATGCAATCCCGTAAGCACCAAAGTCAGCAACAGAATATAGGCGTGTTAAAACAGGAAGTGCGATAAATGTAATTATCGCACCGACCAGCAAACTGAGTGTAATCAGTCCAATGGACTGATATTTTGCGAAAATTTTCGCAATCATCTGTTCAATATCATTTTAAGTTGTTTACGTACCAACGCATGGCCAGTTGAATGCCTTCGGCAATTTTAAACTCAGGCGCATAACCCAAGTGTTGCTGAATCTTGGCAATGCTCGCTTGTGAATGACGTACATCACCTGCACGGAATTCACGGTACACAGGATCACGCTCAAAGTTCACATCGTTTGTCGCAAGCGCTGCCTGAATAGCACGGTACAACGCATTCAAAGTTGTGCGGCCACCTAGTGCAACATTATAGACCTGATTTTTTGCTTCATCGCTTTGCGTTGTCGCAGCTAAAATATTCGCTTGCACAACATTTTGAATAAAACAGAAATCTCGACTGGTTTCACCATCACCGTTAATAAACACATCTTCACCAGCAATCATTGATGATGTCCATTTCGGGATCACTGCTGCGTAAGCGCCTTTCGGATCTTGGCGTTGACCAAACACGTTAAAGTAACGTAAGCCAATTGTTTTAAACCCATAAGTTTTCGCAAATACGTCTGCGTATAACTCATTGACGTACTTCGTCACTGCGTAGGGTGAAAGTGGTTTACCAATATTTTCTTCCACTTTTGGCAATGCGGGATGATCACCATAAGTCGAACTGCTGGCTGCATAAGTAAAGCTTGCAACACCCGCATCACGCGCAGCAGTGAGCATATTTAAGAAACCACTGATATTGGTTTCATTAGTGGTGATGGGGTCGGCAATTGAACGTGGTACTGAGCCTAAAGCGGCTTCATGCAAGACATAATCCACACCTGCACATGCTTTTTGGCAATCTGCAAATTGACGTATGTCACCTTCAATAAAGCTGAATTTTGCCCATTGCTCCGCAGTCACTAAGCTATGTACTTCATCCAAATTATGCTGATGCCCTGTGGCGAAGTTATCTAAACCCACCACAGTTTGATTGAGCTTGAGTAAAGTTTCTAAAAGATTCGAGCCAATAAAACCTGCTACACCTGTCACCAACCAAGTTTTAGGTGCAGTTTTGAGCTTGTCACATACCTGTTGATATTGATTCATGATGGTATGCTCCTTACAAACGTAGATCAGATTCGGCTTGAGATAACACATATTTCAAGTCATACAGCACATGATCAGCTTTACCCAAAGCACGAATTGCATCAGCGCCCATCACCTTAAATTGCTGGTGGGCAACCGCAAGAATCACAGCATCATATTTGCCATTTTCCAGTGTTTGCACTGGGGTAATACCATATTCATGCTCCGCTTCCAATACATCTACCCATGGGTCATAGACGTCCGCTTGAATGTGGTATTCCTTGAGTTCATTGACGATATCAATGATGCGTGTATTACGAATATCTGGGCAGTTTTCTTTAAAGCTTAAGCCTAAAATCAGTACCTTGGCATCTTCAACTTGAATACGTTTTTTCAACATGGCTTTAACAAGTTGAGTCACCACATAAGCACCCATACCATCATTTAAACGGCGGCCTGCCAAAATAATTTCAGGGTGATAACCAATTGCTTGGGCTTTATGGGTTAAATAGTACGGGTCAACACCAATACAGTGACCACCGACTAAACCCGGACGGAATGGAAGGAAATTCCATTTAGTACCAGCCGCTTGTAATACCGCTTCAGTATCAATGCCCATTTTATTGAAAATCAACGCCAATTCATTAATTAAAGCTATATTCACATCGCGCTGAGTGTTTTCAATTACCTTCGCCGCTTCTGCAACTTTAATACTGGCTGCTTTATGTGTGCCCGCTTCAATAATCAAGTTATAGACTTGATCTACATAATCAGCGACTTCAGGTGTTGAACCCGAAGTAATTTTTAAAATATTGGTGACACGATGCAGTTTATCACCCGGATTAATACGCTCAGGACTATAACCCGCATAAAAATCTTGATTGAATGTTAAACCTGATACTTTTTCTAAAACAGGAATACAAACTTCTTCAGTTGCACCTGGATAAACCGTTGATTCATAGACAACCACATCGCCTTTTTTCAGTACTTTAGCAATACTTTCGGATGCTTTAACCAAGGGAGTCAGGTCGGGTTGCTTAAATTCATCGATCGGGGTTGGCACTGTCACAATAAAGAGATTACAGTCTGCTAACTGCTGTAAATTTGTGGTGTAGCTTAAATGCGTTGCTAGCTTTAATTCTTCTGGTGAAACTTCTAAAGTATGATCTTGTCCGCTCTGTAGCTCATCAATACGCTTCTGGTGAATATCAAAGCCCATCACGGGAACTTTTTTTCCAAACTCAACAGCTAGCGGTAAACCGACATAACCTAATCCGATGATGGCAATTTTTAATTCGGAGAGTTGTAACATACTGAAGCCTATGTCATCGATGAATCATCAATCATCGTTATGTTGTAAATAGCGTTAAATTATATCAGAAAATCAAATTTCGATTGTGTAATGATGTTCTAAACATACATAAAAAGCCATACTTCCCGACTCACACAGATCATATCTATGGTCCTTTTTATCTATATGCTATTTTGTTAAGATCAAAGTCTCAGGTACATTTTTTATATTTTATAAAAAACCTAATCGAATTACGTTTTAAAACATCAATAACTATATTAAATAGCGCGAATAGTATAGAATTTTGCAGTCTGAAACGTACAATTAGGGTTCATTGGCCCGTTCAAAAACATTCAAATTTATAAATAGGATTTATATTCGAGTGAATTACTATCGTTATAGCGTTATGCTGGTTTTGAGTTTAGGAATTACAGGATGTGCAATGACCCCTGGACTTCAGACATATGATTTACCACAACAAGGTTCCTATAAAACAGATCAAGGTGCTGAACTAAGTGTTGTACCTTTGACACAAAATAATATTCCTGCTATTTCTCAAGCGAATTCGCAAAATTTAGCTCAAATTCAAACGTTATTTCAGCATCAGCAATCCATATATAAATTAAGTGCAGGTGATGTTCTATCGATCCAACTTTGGGCTTATCCTGAAATTACACCACCAATTCAAGATGCAACTAATGTAAAAGCTGTTGGTTATCCCATTGATCCTAACGGTAATGTACAGCTTCCTTTAGTCGGGTCAGTTAAAATTGCTGGGAAAACACTTGCTCAAGCGAATACATATTTGCGTAGTCAATTTAGTAAATATTTAAAACACCCTGATGTTGTCGTTAGAGTATTATCTTACGAAGGCAAAAGATACTTCGTAAATGGTCAAGTACTTAAAAGTGGCCAATACACTTTAAATGATCAACCCATCAGCCTCTATACCGCACTAGGTCAAGCCGGTGGTATTGAGACCAAAACTGGCGACACCACTAATATTCAACTCATTCGTAATGGCGCTACGTATAATTTAAATACCATTCAACTCGAAAAAAATGGTTTATCACTACATAATTTATTAATTCGCCCGAATGACACAATTTTTGTAAATACAAAACAAGATCAAAAACTGTATGTCATGGGTGAATCAAGTAAAAGCCAAGCGATTAACTTACGCGATCAAGGGATGTCTTTAAGTGATGTATTGGGTGAAAGTGAAGGGATTAACCCTTACTCAGCTAGTGCAGCTAGAATTTATGTCATGCGTACAGATTTAGATCAGAAGCAGTCAACTATCTATCACTTAAATTTGAGTAGTATTGGTAATCTAGCATTAGCCAATCAATTTTCCATGAAAAAGAATGACATTGTATACATTGATGCAACTGGTTTGACTCGTTGGCAGCGTGTAGTCAATCAGATCATTCCATTCTCGAGCGCACTTTATAGTTTTGATCAGCTTGGGAAATAATTATGGCGTTTAAAAATATACTCGTTGTCTGTGTCGGAAATATTTGCCGTAGCCCGATGGCCGAATATTTCCTAAAGACGAATTGCCCAAACCAACACATTGAATCTGCAGGATTGTCCGCAATGGTAGGACATCATGCAGATGAAAAAGCAATTCATTGTATGGACCAATTTAATATTGATATGCGTCCACATATTGCAAAACAGATCAATGCATCTTTAATTAAGCAAGCAGACTTAATTCTAGTAATGAGTACGAATCAGGCTCAGCATATAGAAAAACAATGGCCGTTTGCAAAAGGTAAGGTCTTTAGATTAGGCCACTGGCAAGGAAAAAATGTCCCTGACCCTTATCAACACGATCAAGACTTTTTTAATGAGTCCTGTAAAAACATAAGCAATTATGTTCAGGATTGGATGCCACATTTTTAATATAAATTATTGAATAATCAGTTGTTAAACTATGACTCAAACCTCAAAAACTGAAGATGATACTATTGATTTAAAAGAGCTCTTTTTTTCTCTGATTGCTCAATGGAAAACTATTGCTCTTTGCATCATATTAAGTTTAATCTGTGCCTTACTCTATATTCGCACCACACCTTCCATATATTCTACGGATGCTTTAGTTCAAGTCGAAGATGGCAAAAGTGCCGCGTCTGCTGCATTATTAGGCGAACTCAAAGAAGTCTCTGGTGGTCTTGGTCAAAAATCGCCTGCCGATGCAGAGATTGAGATCTTAAATTCTCGAATGGTGTTAGGCAAAGTGATTGATGACCTCAATCTGAACATCAGTATTCAAGATCAAAATAATAGCTTCTTTAAAAAACTTCTCTCTTCAGAAAAAGGCCAATTCAAATTTGATGGCCAAGGCGTTAGTTATAGCACCAAGCAAAATAATTTTTTAGTTAAAGAGTTCGATGTCCCAAATTATTATTTAGATAAAAAACTGACTTTAGATTTCAAAGCAGACTCTAAATTTACCCTAAGTCATAAAGATAAAGTGATCTTTGAAGGGCGTTTAAATCAACTCAATCAATTTGTTGACGGCTATGGAGCTTGGAAAATTAATATTTCAAGTACACAGCCATTTGAACACGCTTTTATATTATCTAAACTCTCACTGCCTTCAGCTGTCAAAAACTTAAAATTAAATTATGGTGTAGCAGAAAAAGGGAAAATGACAGGTGTCATTGGTTTAAATTATGCTGGAGAAGATAAACAGCATATTACCAATGTGCTGAATCATATTTTAGAAATTTATCACCAACAAAATATTGAGCGTAAATCGTTAGAATCAAAACAAACCCTCAATTTCTTAGATCAACAATTACCTGAATTAAAGCAACAACTTGAACAATCTGAAATTAAATTTAATGAGTTTCGTGAAAAATACAATACTGTAGATGTCACTCAAGAAGCTGAACTCATGCTCAAGCAAAATATTGAACTCGAGAAAATGCGTATTGAGTTAAAACAGAAACAAGCCGAATTGTCTGCTAAATATACACCGGATCATCCGTTGATGGCTGAAATTAATGCACAGGTAAATTCTTTAAATCAAAAAACTCAAGAATTAAACAAGTCTATTAAACAACTTCCAGAAACACAGCGCCTGTACTTACAACTTTATCGTGATGTCAAAGTAAATACTGAGCTTTATACATCACTTCTTAACAGCTACCAACAGCTCAAAATTGCAAATGCTGGGGAAATTGGTAATGTCCGTATCATCGACACAGCTGTTGAACCTGAACGACCAATCAAGCCTAAAAAATTAATCATTTTGATTTTATCATTATTTGTAGGTGGTTTTATTGGTGTATTAATTGCACTTGTTCGCAACATGATGCGTTCAGGGATCAAAGACTCTGCTCAAATTGAAAATGAACTTGATTTACCTGTTTATGCCACTGTACCACGTTCACCTGTGCAAGAAAGCCGTATTAACATTCTGAAAAAGAAAAAGAATATTCCTATTCTGGCTGTTAAAAATAGTGATGATATTGCGATTGAGAGCTTAAGAAGTATGCGTACAGCCATTCATTTCGCTCTAAGCTCTGCCAAAAACAATATTATTATGATTTCTGGCCCTGCACCAGAGTTGGGTAAATCGTTTATTTCAACCAACCTAGCCACCATTTTGGCGCAAAGTGATAAGCGCGTATTATTGATTGATGCCGATTTACGTCGTGGTTATATGCACAAATACTTTAACTATGATGTGCAACCTGGTTTGGCTGAATATTTAAATGGTCAACACGAGTTAGGCAGTATTGTACGCAGTACTGAAGTTGAAAATTTAAGCGTCATTAGTCGTGGTAAAAGTCCTGCCAATCCGTCAGAGTTGTTAAGTACTCAAAAATTTGCAGAGATGCTCACGCACTTGTCGAGCCAGTTTGACCATATTCTGATTGATACCCCGCCAGTTCTTGCGGTCACCGATGGGATTATTATTTCACAATATGCGGGTGTGAATTTGGTAGTGGCACGTTATGCTAAGACGCAAATGAAAGAGCTTGAACTGACTGTCAACCGCTTCGAACAAGCTGGCGTGAAAGTGAATGGCTTTATCCTGAACGATATTCAAC
>JAVXBC010000009.1:0-43362 GCA_036660195.1 Acinetobacter sp. | reverse complement strand
GAGCCTGCGCAACATAAATTTGTACGGCGTTCTGTGATGCATCGACATCAAAATCTGCGGTCATGCCACGCGCAGGTGCTTTGTTATCTTTCCATTCCGCACCCGAAAATGGATAGCGTTTGCCATCTTCTCCAGAAATAACACCTGAATTGGTTTGCACTGAAAAATCTAATATTTGTCCTTTCATATTCTGCTCTCTTTTGTTTTAACTATTTGAATAATTTTAAAGCTGCTTGAATGTTAATATAAAATCTTGAATGGTTAAAGTCATGCCTTTATTTTATTCAATCGACTACATACCTAAATAATTCCATTCAGCAGGAATGCTAGGCTGTGGTGGTACATGGTTTAAATCTACATTTAAGATTTTGCTACGTTTATAAGACTTTTCTTCCGAATCAGAAGCAGGTGAAACACTTAGATTATAACCATAGCGAAATTGCCACAGCATCGGTTTCATCGGGCGAATATCCAAACTTAAAGCATCTTCATCATGGCAATTTCCTTTAGAACTTTCATAATCCTGTTCTGAAAAACATGCACGTATCATCCGATTCAAGCTAAATGGATAATTTTTAATAAATTGCTTCATCAAACCAGCATCTTTTAGTTCATAAAAACTGGCTCTCTCAATGCCTGCGCCACCACCAGAATACATTTCAGAAAACTGGTCGATGATTGCAATTGCATAACGCTTTTGCGTGAGGGGAAAAAGTTTAGGAAATACATATTGTTTATGGCTTACATCCTCTCTTTCTGCTGTTACCACACTCCATTCTCTGACTAATTTAAATCCCTTAGATGAGGATTTAAATTGTGCAATATCATTACGGCTCGATAAAATCCATAGGTTCTGATCTGCTGTTTTTAGACTGCGTAATTGCACTGATTGAACACATAAATCTTTCACTTGTTGGCATAGCTGCTTTTGTTCTGCTTGAGTCAATTCTCCCTTTTTAAATTCGAGAATTTTTAGAGGTGCAGCCAAAATTGAGGTAGATAGACTTAGCGAAATGGTAGCAAACATCACTCGGATGAAATTAATTTTAGTGTTCATTTCGTTTTCTCAAAATTTATTTTTAATGTGTGATAACAACAAATTTTACGATTATTTTAGTTCTTAGATTCAAAAAAAATCAGCACCTATCCAATTCAACCAAAGGTCTTATTTTCAGGGTGCTGAGTTAAATTTTATCGCGTTAAATTAAGAAACAAACTGCAAGAACAACCAATACAAACCGCCTGATAAACAGATGGTTGCAGGTAAAGTGAATATCCATGCAGAAAGAATCACTTTCACGGTCGCAAAGTTTAAACCTGATCGATTCGCCACCATGGTACCTGCCACCGCACTATTCAATACATGCGTAGTCGAAACAGGCATACCTAAGCCATCTGCCGCAGCAATGGTACTCATCGCAACCAATTCAGCCGACATGCCTTGACCATAGGTCATGTGATTTTTACCAATGCGTTCGCCCACTGTCACAACAATACGCTTCCAGCCCACCATTGTGCCTAAGCCCAATGCCAATGCCACCGCGACTTTTACCCAGTTTGGAATGTACTGTAAGAATGAATCCAAGTTACTACGATACTCTTTTACCACTTTTTCTTGAGCTTCATTCATCGTAGGTAAAGCTTCCGCTTTATCCAAACGTTTGAACGTTGTGGTGCTTAAATACATGTCATTACGGATTTCAGTCACTGCTGCTTCTGGAATTTCTTTCAAATTGCCATAGTGCGCCACACGAGTACCCAAATGCGCTGTCATACTTGCTAAAGCAGGCATAACTTCAGGCGTTTGTTCTTTGGTTTGAATATATTTGGTTAAGACTTCACGTGCTTTTGCATCGGTCAGTTCATTGTTATTCACATTTAAAACATTGGCTGCTTTAGACGAAAGCTGCTCGAATGACTGTAAATGGTTTGAATCTAAATTCTTATTTAAAGAATACGCCAATGGTACCAAGCCGATCAAAATCAACATGATCAAGCCCATTCCCTTCTGTCCATCATTTGAACCATGTGCAAAGCTTACGCCTGTACAGGTAAAGATCAGGATGGCGCGAATCATTGGAGGTGGTGGCTTGTTGCCTTCAGGCGGTTTGAATAAATCTAACTGACGTTTAAAAACGGTTTTAACCAATAAAAATACAATTGCTGCAAATGCAAAACCAATCAATGGCGAAAATAATAACGCCTTGCCGACTTTAATCACTTGATCCATATCCACACCACTGGTCATGCCTGTTGAAGCATTGAGCAGATGGTTCATGATGCCCACACCTAAAATCGAACCGATTAGAGTGTGTGAACTCGATGCTGGAATGCCTAAAAACCACGTACCTAAGTTCCAGATAATCGCGGCAAGTAACAAGGCAAATACCATGGCGAAACCTGCGCCACTGGCAACGTTCATGATCAATTCAACAGGTAGCAATGCAATAATACCGTAAGCAACTGCACCACTTGCCGCCATAACTCCAAGAAAGTTACAGAAGCCAGCCCACATGACCGCGACTGGCGCAGTCAATGCATTGGTATAAATCACGGTCGCAACCGCATTTGCGGTGTCGTGAAAACCATTCACAAATTCAAAACCTAAAGCAATAAACAACGCTGTAGATAAAAGAATAACCGAGTACAAGCTCAACGGCGGTACATGTGCTAAGTCTGCACTGACCTGAAAACCGATGTAGATGAGCGTTGCGATAATAATGGTTAGAAACACCGGCATAAAAAATTTCGGCGTGACGATATGAACATTGGTCGAATGTGCCGTAGAACTGGCAACCGGTGAATCCGAAGCAGGGGGAAGGTTTGAATTCATGTAGACGGCAAGAGGATAGTAAAATCCCCTGTATTGTTGATTTTAATTATGACAATTATATGACAAAGCCCTGTCATATAAAGTCAAAAAACACACCTTTTATCGTATTTTTGTATATTTTTTAACTTATTCTTTCTATTAAAATTAGACAAAACATTTAAAAACAATGATTTAGAAAATAATGTTAAATTCTCAATCTTTTGACTATTATTACAACAAACGCTTCACAATATGACCTCTCACCGAAATATTTGTGAAGCATTTGCCGATTGAGTGCAATTATTGCGCTTAATTATTTCAATTTCATGAAGCTTAGATGACATTTTTCACTCTTTATCGTTCTCTCGAGCTTGCATTGGGTTTGAAAATACACGCTTTATGCCCTGTTCTGTTACAATATGCCTGCTTTTTAAATTTGTACTGTACTGGGGTTTTTTATGTCCACACTCGCCACTCTAAAATCACTTCTTGCCAAACGCATTCTGATTATTGATGGGGCGATGGGCACCATGATTCAGCGTCATAAATTAGAAGAAGAAGATTATCGTGGCGAACGCTTTGCGGATTGGGCACATGATTTAAAAGGTAATAATGACCTGTTGGTACTGACGCAACCGCATATTATTCAAGGCATTCACGAGCAATACCTTGATGCAGGCGCAGACATTATTGAAACCAACAGCTTTAACGGCACCCGTGTTTCAATGTCGGATTATCATATGGAACATCTCGTACCTGAGATCAACCGTGAAGCTGCACGTTTAGCTAAAGCTGCCTGTGAGAAATACTCCACCCCAGATAAACCAAGATTTGTAGCAGGCGTTTTAGGCCCAACGTCACGTACTTGTTCGATTTCACCGAATGTAAATGATCCTGCGTTTCGTAACGTCACTTTTGATGAACTCAAAGAAAATTATATTGAAGCAACTCACGCCCTGATTGAAGGCGGTTCAGACATTATCCTGATCGAAACAGTTTTCGATACGCTGAACTGTAAAGCGGCAATTTTCGCGGTCAAAGAAGTCTTTAAACAAATTGGCTACGAACTGCCACTGATGATCTCAGGCACGATTACCGATGCGTCTGGTCGTACATTGACAGGTCAGACGGCTGAAGCATTCTGGAACTCAGTGCGTCATGGCGATTTGTTATCGATTGGCTTTAACTGTGCGTTGGGTGCTGATGCGATGCGCCCCCACGTGAAAACCATTGCCGATGTCGCCGATACTTTTGTTTCTGCGCATCCAAATGCTGGCTTACCAAATGCCTTTGGTGAATATGATGAAACGCCTGAACAGACCGCAGAATTCTTAAAAGAATTTGCCGAAAGTGGTTTGATCAATATTACAGGCGGCTGCTGTGGTACGACGCCTGATCATATTCGTGCGATTTATAATGCCGTTAAAGACATTGCACCACGTCAAATTCCTGAAACAAAACCAGCGTGTCGTTTAAGTGGATTAGAGCCGTTTAACATTACCCAAGATTCACTGTTTGTGAATGTCGGTGAACGTACCAACGTCACTGGATCGAAGAAATTCCTGCGTTTAATCCGTGAAGAACTGTTTGCAGAAGCTTTAGAAGTTGCACAGCAACAGGTTGAAGCAGGCGCACAAATCATCGACATTAACATGGATGAAGGCATGCTCGATTCGCAAAATGCGATGGTGCATTTCCTGAATCTGGTTGCGTCTGAGCCTGATATTTCTCGTGTGCCGATCATGATTGACTCCTCCAAATGGGAGATCATCGAAGCGGGTTTAAAATGCGTCCAAGGCAAACCGATTGTGAACTCGATTTCCTTAAAAGAGGGTTATGACGAGTTTGTCGAGAAAGCGCGCCTATGCCGTCAGTATGGTGCGGCAATCATTGTCATGGCGTTTGATGAAACAGGACAGGCGGATACTGCTGCGCGTAAACGTGAAATTTGTAAGCGCTCTTATGATGTTTTAGTCAATGATGTCGGCTTCCCTGCCGAAGATATTATTTTCGACCCGAACGTGTTTGCGGTTGCCACAGGGATTGAAGAACATAATAACTACGGCGTAGATTTTATCGAAGCCACAGGTTGGATTAAACAAAACCTCCCTCATGCGATGATTTCAGGTGGCGTATCAAACGTCTCCTTCTCATTCCGTGGTAATGAACCCGTCCGCGAAGCGATTCACTCCGTGTTCCTCTACTATGCCATCAAGCAAGGCATGACCATGGGGATTGTCAATGCTGGGCAAATGGCGATCTATGACGACATTCCAAAAGAACTGAAAGACGCCGTTGAAGATGTTGTTCTGAATCAAAATCAAGGTGAATCTGGTCAGAACGCCACAGAAAAATTACTTGAAGTTGCTGAAAAGTTTCGCAGTCACACTGGTGCAGCCAAAGAAGCTGAAAACCTCGAATGGCGCAATGAGTCTGTCAGCAAACGTCTTGAATATGCCTTGGTCAAAGGCATCACCACTTATATTGATCAAGATACTGAGGAAGCACGCCTGCAATCCAAACGCCCACTCGATGTGATCGAAGGTGCGCTCATGGATGGCATGAACGTGGTGGGTGACTTGTTTGGCTCAGGCAAAATGTTTCTGCCGCAAGTAGTGAAATCTGCGCGCGTGATGAAACAAGCCGTCGCGTGGCTCAACCCGTACATTGAAGCTGAAAAAGGCAATGCACAATCCAAAGGTCGCGTCCTGATGGCAACCGTTAAAGGCGACGTGCATGACATCGGTAAAAATATCGTCGGCGTCGTACTCGGCTGTAATGGTTACGACATCGTTGATCTAGGCGTGATGGTACCTTGCGAAAAAATCCTACAAACAGCGATTGATGAGAAATGTGACATCATCGGTCTATCAGGCTTGATCACGCCATCGCTCGATGAAATGGTCTTTGTTGCCAAAGAAATGCAGCGTAAAGGCTTTAACATTCCGTTATTGATTGGTGGTGCGACTACGTCTAAAGCACATACTGCGGTAAAAATTGATCCACAATATCATAATGATGCGGTGATTTATGTCGCCGATGCATCGCGTGCGGTCGGTGTCGCAACGACGCTGCTTTCTAAAGAAATGCGTGGCAATTTCATTCAAAACCATCGTGAAGAATACGCCAAAATTCGTGAGCGTTTAGCGAATAAACAACCGAAAGCCGCCAAACTCAGTTATCCCGAATCCATTGAACATGGTTTCAAAATTGACGACAACTATGTGCCCCCGAAGCCAAGCGCATTGGGTACGCAGGTCATTAAAAATTATCCACTCGAAACCTTAGTGCCTTATTTCGACTGGACACCTTTCTTTATCTCATGGAGTTTGGCGGGTAAATTCCCGAAAATTCTGCAAGATGAAATCGTCGGAGAAGCCGCGACTGACTTGTACAACCAAGCGCAAACAATGCTGAAAGACATCATCGACAACCATCGTTTCGATGCGCGTGCGGTCTTTGGTTTGTATCCTGCACAACGTACAGGCGCAGACACGGTTAGCGTGTTTGATGAAGCTGGTCAAAACGTGACGCATACCTTTGAGCATCTCCGCCAGCAGTCTGACAAAGTCACAGGCAAGCCGAATTTATCGTTAGCGGACTATGTTAATTCAAGCGCAACCAACCAAGATTATTTGGGCGGCTTTACCGTGTCGATCTTTGGGGCGGAAGAATATGCCAATGAATTTAAAGCCAAAGGTGATGACTACTCTGCGATTCTCATTCAATCGCTCGCCGATCGTTTTGCTGAGGCATTTGCTGAACATTTACATGAGCGTATTCGTAAAGAGTTCTGGGGTTATAAAGCGGATGAAACGCTGGGTAATGAAGACCTGATTAAAGAGAAGTATGTCGGTATTCGTCCTGCACCGGGCTACCCTGCTTGTCCTGAGCATTCAGAAAAAGCGGTGTTGTTTGATTGGTTAGGTTCGACCGATAAAATCGGTACGCAACTGACTGAGCATTTTGCAATGATGCCGCCATCTTCGGTCAGTGGCTTCTATTATTCGCATCCTGAAAGTGAATACTTTAATGTCGGTAAGATTTCTCAAGATCAACTTGAGGATTATGCCAAGCGTAAAGGCTGGACGATTGATGTTGCTAAGCGTTGGTTAGGGCCGAATTTGGATGATTCGATTGCTTGATTTCTATATTTTAGAATCCTTTTAATCTCCCCTAGCCCCACTTAAAAAAGAGGAAGATGTCATGTGATGAAATGGATTACGTGACATCTTCTTCCTTAACTAAGGGAAGTTAGGGAAGGATTAATTAATTTAATCCAGTAATAAAGATTAAAGTGTCCTTGGCATAACCTTTTAAGGTTAAGAATTCAATGCTTTGTATGCTTGTATCAAATCCATCGGCATGATGATATGACTTGGAAAAATCATTAATAGATTCAATGGCTTTCAGTTTGTCATACTTATCAAATAATGGACTTTGTGAATTTTCCTCTTCACGAATCTTTGTAATCATATTACCTAACCATAAGTCCTCAGTAAAAGTCTTAGGAAAAATGAAACGTAAATAAGCTTCTAAAATCGGTCTTAATGACCTCGCAATTTCAACTTTTTCTGATTCTTTACCGTTCTGTACAAAATCCCAAAGCTTATAATATTCTTGATAATAAGAATGAAGCACATAAGAATTAAAATTTGGTCTCAAGATCAATTTACTGTTACACAACTTATTACTATTTGGATCTAATGGATTACTATCTTTAAACTCCGTTTGCACTTCAAAACACTTAGAGAATTTTGAAATAGCGCTCGATTTACTTATATCAGAAAGGAAAAATGGATCATGGCTTAGAACAAAAGCTTGGAAGTCTCTCTCAACTAAATACTGAATTTCCTGAATGGTTGCTTTCCTTCGATGTTCATCTAACGAACTCATAGGATCATCAAAAAATATAATTGAAGGTTCAAAATTTTCGTCTTTAAACTTTGAAATAAAAAAGGCTAAAGCTAAAGCAGATTTATCTCCAGAACTCAAAACCCTGTCAAATATCATTTCATCATGGTTTAAAATAGATAAATTATTTTCTAAAAATGTTATTCCATAAGAGATTCGACTCGCTCCTTTATGACCTTTATTATCTTTCTCAAATTTATTTATACGAATCATTGAATTAAAATTTTTCAGCAATGCATTTATTGATTCCTTATGCTTTTCAATTAAGAGCTGTTGTTCCTCCAATATTTGATCTCTTAGCTCTGTCGTAGACTTTGTCTTAGCATCTTTATCTAATTTATATTTTCTATATTTTTCTAATTCATCAACCACTTCTTTTGAATAACGTAATTTTACTAATGTTAAGTCTGAAATTTTTTGGCTAATTACTGCACTATCATCTTCAACTAAAGTTGCTAAATAGTCATCAATTCGCTGGTTAAAAATAGTCACTTTCTCATTATATTCAGTAAAGCCAGCTTTTTCGTAGACATCTTTTAAAAGGTTGTCAAACTTATCAAAATTTACCTGTGCCAAAATATCTTTTTCTTTCTTGGTTATCAAATCACGAACTTCATGAAAGAATCGTTTGTTTGTAATTTCTAACTGCCCTAAATCAAACTTTAGAGCTAATCGTTCAACTCTATCCGACCATATTTGAATTAATTCTTCATTCATCGATATTGTTTCATTTAATTCTTCTATAGAAATACCAATATCATAAGCTTTACTTTCAAAAGCAGGATAGTGATTCAATTCAAAGTTAGTACAAGCCTCTTTATAAGACTCCGTTATAAATTCGCTATAAAAACTGAATATTGGTGAATTAGCAAGATTTTGAGCACAAAATGGACATGCATTTGTCTCTGTCACCAATTCTATGCCATCTTTAATCCAATGTTCATCTTCATTTTTGAAATGCTTTTTCATATGTTGAGATACTTTTTCTTGAGCATCTTGTGATATTTTTTCAAGATTCACTTCAAAAATACTTTTATCAAAGCTAGGTTTAGTTATTCCTAAGTTTGAAATTTTTTTCCGTTGACGATACAAATTAACAGCTTTTATATCAGCTAATTTTTCTTGTAACTTAGAAATTTCAGAATCTATATTTTCCTTTAGTGCTATTTTCTTTATTTGCTCAATAGACTTGTTAAATTGTCCTTTTAACTTGGTTTCAAGAGGTTGCAATAAATTGGTTAAATTTGATATTTCCTCTTTCAACTTATCAATTTCATTTTGTTTATCAACAGATGTTTTTCCTAAACAAAAGTCGTAATAATTAACTAATTGAGAACTTTCAACACCATTTGATGAGTATAAGTTTTCACTAATGAAGTCTTGGTTAAAAATATGGAATTCTGGTGCTTGATCTAATGATGTTAGTGTTATATTTTTACCTCTTATCATGAAATTAAAATTTGGCTCCTTTTGAGTTTCTAAAGGTGACAATTGTTTGATCTTCACGGGATCTCTTTTATTAATTAAATCTAAAATTTTTGTTAGCGTAGACTTACCTGCTCCGTTTCGACCATAAATTAAATTTAATTTTCCAAAGTCATTTTCTGATCCCCCCGTACTATTGTGTTGCCATTGTTTGACATTCTCTAATTTAATAATTTTAGTAAACACCCTATCCTCCCAACATTCTAATGTAAATGTATATTCTTATCTTAATTATTCAACCTTTGCACAAACAACACACCATTCAAATGATCTACCTCATGCAGCACAATCCACGAAGAAAAACCATCAATGCAACGACTCGCCCAAATAAGCGAGACCAAAACGAAGAGCGACCTGTTGTAATCGTTTATCAAGTGTCCACAATTTAGTTTGTACTGTAAGTTGCGTTGCCGCCAATAGAGACAAATCCACTAAACCACAACCTAGCCCATAGAGCTGTTGCTGTTCGACCCATGCAGCCACCTCTGCGAAGGTTGCCTGTTCACTATGTCTTAATCGTCCAATATCACTTAAAGTTTTTGACCGTGGTGCTGGTGGTGTGCCACATGCCAACTCCAGTAAAACCATTGGATGCGTAATGGCAAAATCCTGTTCCAAAAGTTGGATCAAATGTGAATTACCATATTTAAAATGATTAACCCACACCGATGTATCGACCAAAACATTCACTGTGCTATATCCATATTCCGCCTTGGAATATCCTGCATATCAGGCATTGTCCCACCCAATGCAGCCAAGCGTTTCGCAGTTTGTACACGAATATAGGTGCGAATCGCTTCTCTAAATAAATCCGACTTATCCATAGACTGATCTGCCACAGCCAACGCTTGCTCATAGAGCGCATCATCAATCGTTACTGTTGTACGCATACCCAACCTCATCAATATTGATGACAAACATCATCATTAACAGCATAGGCTATATATGCAAATTTGGCAAATTGTTACTTATTTTTATAAATCCGCCTAATGTCAACACATCAAGCTTTCAATCTATCCACAAATAACACCCCATCTAAATGATCCACTTCATGCTGCACAATCCGTGCAGGAAAACCCTCATAATGGGTTTCAACCACTGCACCTTGTAAAGTCTGATAACGCACTTTCACCACTTGCGCACGTTCAACCTGCCCACGCTCATTCGGCACACTCAAACAGCCTTCTTCGCCGAAACACGTCGCTTGCGAAAATTCCAAAATCTCAGGATTCACCATCACCACTGCATCCATTTCTGGTGCATCGGGATAACGTGGATTAGAACGAGAAGCAACGATAATCACGCGCTTAGAAATATAAACTTGCGGCGCAGCAATCCCAACACCACTACGCTCAGACATGGTGGCGTGCAAAGCAGCGGCAAGTTGTATGAGCCACTCACTATTAAACTCACTGTCTGCGACAGGCGCAGCTTTAAGTTTTAAAATCTCTTCACCGCGCTGCGCGACTGGTAAAATTGTGCTCATATACCGACCTTAAATTTTCAAACACTCTATAAATGACATCGTATGGGATATTTTATTGCGCTGCTATAATTTTCATTTAAGAATCTTGGCATAACATAGCTGCGATAAAAATAAGGCATGGCAAAACACAATGAACGCAACTCAACTTTTTCTAGGTGTTATTTTTAGCTCAATTGGTTTGGGCTACTTTATGTATGGCAAAAAACAGAAAATGACTGTGCCCTTGGTCTGCGGATTAGTTCTGATGCTTTTTACCTATTTTATCGAGAGTAATATTTTAATTACAGTGATCGGTGTTGTTCTGTCTATCCTGCCCTATTTCCTGCGTTTCTAAAAACAAAAACTCCCCAATTGGAGAGTTTTTATATCGTATTTAAATTAAAGTTTTTTCTTCAATTCATCTTCAACAATTTCAAGTTCGAGTAGGCTAAATTTACGAATTTCGCCTTCGGCATGTCTTTCAAGCATTCCACCGACCAAAGGTACTTTCACTTTAACCGTCCACGTTAAGCTAATATCAACTTGTTCGCTGTTGCCTGTAACAGTACGTTCTGCTTTTGCTTCTAAAGGCAAGTTTGCACCAAGCTGTACAGTCGAAGTCAAATTTTTCAAATTCGTAACATCGGTACGCTTTAAACGGAATGCATTTTTAAGCAATTTCTTTGCTACATCTGGAATATTCACATCGAGGTTATATTCACGGCGCATGGTATAAATATCACCCGAAATTTTCGATTCAAGAATTTCTAGGTTTTCACCAGGAATGCGTCGACATACTGCTTCGTGCAAAGAAGTGTCTTTTACAATTTCAGCAAATTGCTCAATAGAAACTCCTTGAATCGTTTCCGTAATGGTAAATTGATGGGCCATAAAATATCCTTTGTTATTCGAGGTTAAATCATTAAAGTGTAGTATATCATTCCAATTTGCTGAACAAAATTTGAAGTTGTCAAAATTTTATACATATGTGCATTATTTCATTTTAGCTTCACGTATTGGTGACAATAAGTTGACCGATATTGTGTCTGTACGACTAATTGATAAAATATGCTGCTCATATTCAATCACCGCATAAAACTGTTCTGCACCATCATCTAAACCCGTTGCTGACCAATTGGTGCCTTGCGGAAATTGTTCTAGCCATGGAGCTTTATAAAAATCGGAAACCGTATCAAATTGTAGATACGAGTCTGGATCTGCCAAAATTTTAGCCGCGATTTGATCAAACTGTTCCTGTTTATACGCCATCAAATTTACAACCATTTTTCGTCCTTTTTTCTAAATATGCCTTTTCGTTGATCGATGCAATGTTATATCTACTTACAATAATACTGTCATTTACGGGTCTTTTTCTCTTCGCCTAGATTGCAAAGCGTTTCATCCCATTCTTTACCTGTTCTACATTTACTCGAGCATGCTCAATGTGCTATCAACTAAGTATACGTTGAAGTTTTAGAACCATAAACTATAAGGAGTAAACCATGTCTTATCAGAATATTTTAGTCCCTGTCGATGATTCTCCTATTTCTTATGCAGCCGTTGAACATGCACTGACTTTGGCAAAACTATCAGGTGCGAAAGTGACCGTGTTAAGTGTCGTTGCTGTTGACCCATTTATTGGCGTGGACTTTTATCAAGTTGCGCCCTCTATTACCGATCATTTTATGCAAGCCGAAGCGCATGCAAAAAATCAACTAGATGATATTGTTCAATCTTTTGTTCGAGACGGTATTGAGGTTAGCAGTAAAATTCAACATGGCTCTGCCAGTGAAAGTATTATTTTTGTGGCAGATGAAATTGGTGCAGATTTAATTGTTATGGGGTCACATGGCCGTACTGGGGTAAAACGTTTATTGCTGGGTAGCGTTGCACGCTCAGTTTTGACTGAATCCCACATTCCAGTATTAATTGTTAAGCAATAAATAAATGTGAATAAATTAAACCTTGTGTCTTTAAAAATGACATAAGGTTTTCTATTCACAGAACGTTTGCCACGCCTCAGTTTTTTGGTTCTTATGCAGATTTAAAGTTGGAAATTGTGGAATGATTACTTCACTTTGAGTCGGTCTTAAAAACACAAAATCATCGACCTCAATATTGCAATTCTTCGGTACATTCACCAGCTCTTGGTTACTACTGCGTCCATATAAAACATGCGGGTGACTCTGTGGTGGATAAACATAATTTGCCATCCAGTAGCCCCCGTAAATAAACAAGGCTTTAGATGTGTGCGGCAATTTATTCAAAAATGTCATAGCAGGCAGTTGTGTAAAAGGCAGCACTTTTAAAACAGGTGCAGCAATCCATAATGCAGGTTGTAGATCGAGTAAATACGGACTATCAAAATCGCTTGGTTTTAATAACATAGAGCCAAAAGATAAATCATTACAGACGCTTTTTTCAATATGAAAACTAAAGCTTGGACTGCCGCCACCATTAAAACACAGTGCATTGTGCCAAAGGCTTGGAAACTGTTGTTGTATTAAACTTTGATAATTGGCGTAAATGGATTGCGACTGCTGGTAGGCATGTTCTGGTTTCTTGATGATGGTCGGGATTTTAGTCACATGCGCATCGTATCCCATTAATCCTGAAAGCTTTAAATGCTGCGGATGTTGTTGAATCAAGTTTAAAATCGCAGCAAATTCAGCATCAGACTGCACCCCACCCCGATGTAGTCCGACATCAATCTCAACGCTGATCTGTAAACACAGTGAATACTGCGCTGCGATTTCTAAATATTGCGCTAAACGTTGCTCAGTATCGACCAACCATTGAATATTCGCAGCAGACCAGTTTGCATGTTGCTGATAAAAATTACGCACTGCTTGGGCAGGCATTGGTTTGCCAAGCAAAATATCTGCATCGGCAAAATTTTCTAATATCGAAAGCAAATGTGGTTGATGAAACACCATAAAGCGTTGCGTATTTAGTTGTTCAGATAATAATTTGAGCAGCTTTAAACATGCCAAAGATTTCACAACGAGTCGAGGTTTTAAATGCGTGGCTTGAACGAGTTGCTGTTGAACGTATTGGATATTGTGATTTAACGCACTTTGATCGACGATGAGTTGGGGCGTAGCAATGCCCTGTTGTTTTAGATCTAGGGAGAGTTGTTTAAAATACGACACCAACATATTGTTATCCATTTACTCTTTACCCAAAAACAATTTTTCCAAATACGGATTTAAAAACTTAGCTTGTGGATCAAGCTGTTGTCTTAATGCCATAAAATCATCCCACTTTGGATACAAAGCTCGTAGTTGTGAGCGAGTCATGCTGTGCATTTTGCCCCAATGTGGTCGTCCTTGATATTTTTGCAAAATCGGTTCAACTACATCAAAAATTAGTCGCGGGTCTTGTTTATGGTATTGATGCACCGAAATTGAAATGGAATCTTGCTGATAAAATGGACTGAGCCAAATATCATCGCCTTTCACAAATCGAAATTCGAGTGGAAAGAAAGTTGCCACTTTATGCGTTCGTAAAGCCGCCAATATCTCAGATAAGCAACTAGTGCCTTGATCAACAGGAATTTGATATTCCATTTCATTGAATTTGGTCAGGCGTGGCGTTGGAAATATTTTGCTTGACCAATCCACGAAGGTGGTTGGCTGAACAAAAACACCCAAAAGTTTTTGTAAATACGGATTTAATGCAGGTACAGTTTTGGTCAGTTCAGAACACAACGTCAGAAAAGTATCATCGGAAGGAAAGTTTTCTTTACGCGGCTGAATTTCATCATTAGTTTCATCCAATGTTTTAAGCATCAGCTGTTTGCTATGTGCAAAAACAAAACATTCAATATGTCGATGTTGTTGTTTCCATTGCTGAATGTGCTGCAGCATGTCTTCCACAGCACACAGTTCAATGTGTTCTTTAAGCTTATAACGTGGTCGATTTTGCAACGTAATTTGGGTCAAAATACCTAGACTACCCAGTGAAACACGCCCTGCGGCAAAGATTTCAGGATGTTCCGTTCGGCTGCATTTGAGTATTTCTCCCGAAGCAGTGAGTAATTCAAAAGCTTCTACATAGGCAGACATACAATGTAAATCCGCACCTGTGCCGTGCGTACCTGTGGAAATTGCACCTGCCAAACTTTGTTGATCAATATCGCCTTGATTGATTAAGGCTTGATTAATCGGTTGTAGAGATTCATCTAAATCACATAATCGCGTACCCGAATAAATCGTACTCTGACAGCGCGTTGAATCTGACGATACGACTCCAGCCATGTGATCTAAAGAAATAAGTGTGGCATCAGTGCATACTAAAGGCGAAAAAGAATGCCCTGCACCGACCACTCGTATTTTTGGGTGATCACGGACAATGTCTTGTAAAGCTTGAATATCGGTAGGATGAAAAATGTGTTGTGGTTGTGCTTTTTGAAAACCAGACCAGTTTGTCCAAGTATTTGCGCTTAATTCACTCATACCACTTTTCCTGAACCGACCGCAGATTTTAAATTGCCATAATTGGTTCGTTTCGCGAGTTCTTCGGCTGGAACAGGTTTTGGACGTGTGGTTTGATCGTATTCGCGCTGGTCTTTTGCTAATAATAATTGTGCTGCCAAATCCTGGAATTTACTTTGACAGGCTGCCAGAGTCCATTGACCAAATAGGGTATGTCCCCCCTCATAAGCCTGTTCTTGATATTCCTCAAATGTGGTGACATAACCCATATAATCATTGCAATAAGAGCATAACCAAACTTGTTCAATATCTGAATTTGAGTCAAGCACTTTTTTAACCGTATTCAGCACCCGTTGCCCTGCAATTGTTGTAAATTCACCGGGCCCACAAACCAAAGTCAACTGCCCTAAGCGAATGATTTGTAAAGGAACAACGTGCGCCACCAATAGACTTTCTTGAATTGCGCCTGCTTTCACTTGTCGATTCATTTCAGCAATTAATGGGTCAAAAATTCCGGGTGGTGTTCCAATGGGTTGCCCTAAAATCTTTTTCGCCCCAGTTTCCATTAAAATTTTCTTAGGGCCTTGCGAAGCGTATAAGGCTTGATAATAATCATAGTCCGCTGCGGCTGGATTTCTGATTTTCAGTCGTTTCACTTGATCGGCTAAAATGCCCATACCGATCATCAATGGTTTTGCGACCCCTGGCCCATCAATTGGCACACCGCCAAAGAATGAAGCGCCATGACATGCACCACTGGTTTTTGCACCTGTCCGATCAAAGGCAAACTCCGCAGGAATCTCAATATCACTCATGTCCACATAAGAAAAGACCGCATCTACTTTACCTTCAACTGTTTTTAACGCATTTTTTTCAAAAGCGCTCAAAGCCAATTCAGTTTGATAGCGTCCATTTTGCTGGGCATATTGATATTCTTTTTCGCCCTTAATTTTATTACGAATTTTGTGCTCATTTGGGCCGTGAAAATGCGGTGAAACATCGCCTGCTGAAGCTTGTGCAAAAATCGTCACAGGGTTTTGAATGCCTTGTTCTGCCAAAGCCTGTTCCGCAAATGCCGCTGCATAACCTTTGTTGTCACCATCATGAGCACGTAACTGATTACTTAAACATGTGGCATGTACGCCGAATAAGGAAATAAACGCCTGTAATTTTTGTTCGCGATAAAAACCAATCAATTGCATTTCACGGTTTAACGCCAAATGCGTTTCTTTGTCCGTACGCTTCGACACATCTGGATTACGGTTGTAAGATTTAATCGAACGGTTCCAAGCCACAGGCGTTTCATTGGCAAAAAGCTGTGTGGTTTGCACAATTTCAGTGACTTGTTCATTGTGAATGGCATTTTGAATGCTCGATACAATCGCATCGACAATGGCATTTAAATGTTCGGGTACAAAACCTGGGGTCGGCATATTATACAAGGCTTCATAACCACAACCGCCGGGTGCAGAATGCGTGTGCGTTGCCATTAAAACCAATTGTGTTTCGTCAAAATCGGTGGCATAAATTTGTTTCAGTCGATCTACTGCCTGACTACGCATGGCATAGGTAATACAACCTAAATCCAAACAACAAAAAATCAGTCGATTTTTCTGTTCAGCTAAAATACTAAAACTACGCGCATATAAAGTCGTACGCACTTCATGGGCACGATGATGCCAGTTGCCAAAACCAAACATGGCATAACCTTGCGCTTTTATTTTAATTTCCTGCTTGTCCCAGCCGACTTGATACATTGTCTGTCCTTGTAATTTTTCATTTTCAATGTTTGCCTAGCGTATCTTTCTCGAAGCCTATTGGCTAGTAATTCGTATAAAAAAAAGCTTGGGGAATTATCCCAAGCTTTTTCATTTGATTATGCTTTTATTTGACTGTGTTAAATCGCAATCAACTTTTTAGGATGTAAAAGCGCTTCTGCCACTTCCAAACTGGGAACTTCTACAGACGGTAAGATTTGCTCTTGCTCAATCTGCTTATTAATTCCTAAGTTTTTATTGGCAGCTTCAGTCTTTTGTTTCACTTTTTCCACTCGTTCGCCACGCGCAGGTGTCCATTGCAAAATCGGCAATGCTCGTGCAACCGCTAAAGTAATGCGATCCTTTAAGGCTTCACTTTCCACCGTATAATCTGCCTTAAAATCACGATCCGTTGCATAAACACCAATGGGTAACGTTTGCGCTTGAAAAAAGCTAAATAATGGACGCAGTTGATGCTCCAAAACTAAGGCATGACGGTCACTACCTCCCGAAGCAGCCAACAGCACTGGAACATCAACCAAAGCCGTTTGTTCAACGAAATCGAATAAATGCTTAAACAACCCAGTAAATGAAGCACGGTAAACTGGTGTTCCCACAATGAGTGCATCTGCTGCTTCAATTGCAGCTAAATCATCCTGCACTTGTTTAGGCAATTGATTACGATAAATTGCCCCACCTAATAGCGGCCCAATTTCGCTTAATTTAATGAATCGCACGTTTAGAGGAATGGCTTGAGATAACTCATCTAAAATGGTCTGTATCAAACTTTCAGTTTTTGAAGGCGTATTTAATCCCCCAGATACAGCAACGATATTTAATGCTTGATTTTTAATAGAGGACATACATCACCTTCAATTCAATCGTTAAGAAATTTAAAATTAAAACGGTCTTCCACCTGCCAAACTGACACGCTTTAATAAACGGCGTTGCTCAGCTGGAAATGATTGACGTGAATGCAGCGTCACTTGATTATCCCAATAAACAATATCGCCCACTTCCCACTGATGCTCATAACGATATTTTGGCTGAACGATATGCGCGCGTAAGCGTTCAATCAGTGCTGAACCTTTTTGATCGTCGTAACCCACCACTTCGACTTCAGTGCTGTAGTCTAAATACAGACCTTGTTTGCCACTTTCAGCGTGCGTGCGTACCAGTGGATGCGGAAATGCTGCGCCTAAAATCGGTTGATCTGAAAAGCGATATTTAGGGATCTGGTTTTTATCTTTGATGCGTAAAAATGGATTATAGGTAATGAGCTGTAAACCATTGATTTCGTCTTTGGTTGCTTGATCTAAATCGGCATAGGCTTGCACGGTGTTGTACCAACTAGTTGCACCACCATCTTTAGGTAATTCAATCGCATACAATAAAGAACCACTTGATGGTTGTGGTGTCCAATGATGGTCGCTATGCGGTGTAAGCTCACCATGACCTGTGTAATCACCTTCCCCAACAGCATTGGATACAGGCACGACATCTGATGGTGAATTGGTATCATTTCGTGTTGCCAATACAGGCACATCGGTTGGTGGACGGAAAATACCACCGAAGTAGCTCGCAAAAGCCAATAAATCATTTTCCTCTAAACTTTGTGATTTAAAAACAAGGATGAGGTGTTCATGTAAGGCTTTTTTGAGCTTGATAATTACTTCCCCACTTTGTGGCTTGCTTGCATCCAAACCCGTGACCACTGCACCTAATGCCCCATTGATTGGGGTAATTTGCACAGTATCTAAGGTATGTTTTTCATATTCATGCCAACGTGGTGCATTTTCGATTGCGTTTGAAAGCTGTGTTAAAACTGTCATCTTAGACTCCAAATAAAATAATTCATCATATTTAAAAACGTGATTCAGATTAAATAAATTAAAAAAATAAATTTAATAATGCATTCCAATATATTTAATTTAATAAAATTTAAAACCAAGTTTTTTATATTAATTTAGTCTTTTTTATGATTATAAATTCAGTATGCTCGGCATTACCAAGCAAACTGAAATTGATTAAATTCTTTAACCACAGGAATCAATAAATGATCTTCAACCGTATTGCTAAAATCGGTCAAAATATCGTTACGAATTGCAGAAAGACGCACATCTTCCCGAACACGTGGATGCGGTAAATTTACAGGTACAATCCGCTTTATTCTCCCCGGATTAGGTTGCATCACCACGACACGATCTCCGAGAAAAACTGCTTCTTCAACGTCGTGTGTCACGATGATCATGGTGATTTTTTCAGCTTGCCAAATCCGTTGTAATTCTTTTTGCAAATTGGCACGGGTCAAAGCATCTAGTGCACCAAAAGGTTCATCGAGTAACAAAATTTTAGGTCGATTAATCAGGCTTCTAGCAATCGCAACACGTTGGCTCATTCCGCCTGAAAGCTGTGCAGGAAAAGCCTCTTTGAACTTGCTCAGACCGACTAATTCAATGTGTTCATCTATTAATTTCTCTTGCTCTGGCACAGTCAATTTACTGTTCAGTAGTGCCACACGAATATTGTCTTTGACGCTCAGCCAAGGGAATAAGCGATGATCTTGAAACACAATACCACGCTCCAAACTCGTGCCATCGATTGCTTGACCATCGACTAAAATATCACCGTCATATTGATCATCTAAGCCAACCAATAAACGCAATAAAGTCGATTTACCACAGCCACTACTACCAACAATACTGACAAATTCGCCCGCTTTTATCTCTAAGGAAACTTCATCCAGAACTTTTAAGTTCTCATCATTTTGATGATAAGACTTATTTAAATGATTAATTTTTACTGATCCGACATGAATAGATGCCATATTTACCTCTATAAATAGAACATCTAAATATAATAAACGGTTCTATTTACTATATTTAGACTATAGATTTTCTATAATTTAGCCAAAGCAACTTCTGTTGACTTAATTAAAACAATGACTTCACTACCCAATTCAAGATTTAAATTTTTAACTGAGCGTGTCGTAATGACCGACGTAAATACACCTGCTGGTGTTTCTACATCTACTTCAGAAACCACACTGCCTTCTATAATTTCTTTTACCACGCCACGAAACTGATTACGGACATTAATTTGAGGAATACTCATACTTCACCATCTATTGATTTAAGATTAAATTGATAGTGTTATATTAGGCAAAGAGGGATTATTTAAAACCATTATTTTTTGATGTGTTTTGATGAATAAAATATATTTATTTTAGTTGATTGATTATTATTTTTTTAGCAAAGACATTTCAAGAAAATAAAAAGGCGATTATTGATCACCTTATTATTTTCTCCTCATTAATCCAATAATTCCTCTAACATAATATTCAGCGCCTTATCACTGCCTACCAAGCCATATTTTACCAATCGAGCACGAACAATATTTCGACTAATGCCTAATAATTTTGCAGTTTGCACCTGATTTCGATGGCAATAATCGTATGCAATCCGAATGGTCGCTTCTTCAATCAAACTGTCTAAATTTTCATTTTTTAATGCATGTGAGGACTCGAACAGATTCAGTAAGGCATGTTGTAGCAACTGTTTCGGTAAGACATCAGTACGAGAAATCGTTTGAGTACTTTGTTCCAAATCTGAAATTTGTCGTAAATTCAAATTACTGGTGAGTGAAGCAAAGCAAAAATCGGTCGGTTGAATTTGATGATTTTTGCAGACCAGCAAGGCATGGTGAATCGCATTTTCCAGTTCGCGAATGTTTCCAGGGTAGTTATAAGTCAGTAATTTTTGGACTGCACTTGGGCTCAACGTCGCGATGGGATAACCCAAACGTTTACAGTACTGTGCAATAAAATAATTAGCTAAAGGAAGAATATCACCCGTGCGTTCGCAAAGTGGTACAACACGCAGCAATGCGACGTTCAAACGATAAAACAAATCTTGCCGAAACTTACCCGCTTGCACCGCTTCATCTAAATGAACATTGGTTGCAGCAATGACACGTACATTCAATTTGATCGGCTTTAATGAACCCACCCGTACGATTTCACGTTCTTGCAGAACACGGAGGAGTTTGACCTGCATTGCAGGTGATAAATCACCAACTTCATCTAAAAACAAAGTGCCATTATTCGCGGCTTCAAACCAGCCTGCTTTTGCGCTAATTGCACCTGTGAATGCACCTTTTTCATGCCCGAAAAGTTCACTTTCCGCTAAGGATTCGGTAAATGCACCACAATTCACTGCCACAAAAGGCTCGTCTCGACGTTGGCTCATTTGATGCACTTGTCGAGCAACTAATTCTTTACCTGTTCCAGTATTGCCAATAATCAGAACACTGGCTTCACTCGGTGCAATTTGCGCAATACGATCCAGCAACTCTCTGGATTTTTTATCTTCAAATACCATCGCGGTCGCGCGTTCAGTACGAGTGAGGGTATGATTTTGCGGATAAGTAATGAATGACATGCCTTTATCCCTTATGTTTTGAATAAGCAGCCATCTTGCATGAGTATTTTATTAAATTGAAATCAGTAATTCTCCTTTACTATCCTTATTTATTCAAATAGCACTCAAATTAATTCGGTTTTGATACTGTTTTAATTCGATTGATATTCATTATATTGATTGCTGTAGAGTTTCTTATAATCTACTTGCTTCGGTTTTAATTGCCCTTCCGCGATTAAATTATCTTCCCATATTTTAAAATCTTGGTCTTGGAATTTTCCACCTTCGCTCGGAATGCCCCACTGTGTCCAGTATTTCAACATGGCATTATTTTCTGGACGTTTACGCTTTGCTAAAATTTGTTCAAAACGTGCAATCACGTCTTCTCGTTTTTGCTGTCTAGACCATTCAATCGCTTTGGCAATTCCAGTGACGACCTTGCGTGTGGTGTTTGGATGCGCTTCGATATAGCGATTCGACATGACATAAGTGCCTGACGTTAAATCTCCCACCAATGAAAAATCTCGATAAAGTCTACGTACTCCACCACGATCGACGGCTGGCCCAGCCAATGGTGCTAAATCGACATGACCACTGCGTAAGGCTTGTTCTGACGCACCGGGTGGCAACACAACCAAAGTGACTTGGTTTATTTCGTCCTGTGTTAAGCCCCCTTTTTTAAGATAGGTTTTCAGCATGTATTCCACTTGCGCACCTAAAATATTGGTGCCGACTTTCTTACCAATTAAATCTCGTGCGGACTGAATGGGACTATTATTCAACACATAATAGCCTGCGTATGGATCATCATGTGTACCATAGGCGGCAATCACCACCGTACCCGGCACACCGCTTGCCACCATCTTTACCGCAGAGCCTGCAAAACTTGGACTACTAATATCGCTATCACCTGATAACGCCGATTGGATACCTTGTGGCCCGCCCGTCGAAACACCTTGATAGCTTAATTTAACAGGGGCTAAATAACCCAAATCTTCGGCTAATTCCAACGGCGTAACTATGCCCGCTGAGCCTAAATACTTAAACTCCAAAGACTCTAGCCCTTCAGGTGTGCTTGAGGCCGTTTCAACTGCTGGCTTTGTGCATGCGATTAATAATCCAGACATTGCAATGACCGCACTTACACGAGCGAAGCGACTTTTCCAGTTGTGAATTTGCATCAACCGTACCTCCTTAACGCTCAGATTTCCAAGCAGTCAAACGCTTTTCAATAAACAACAGGCTATAGTTGAACAATAAGCCAATCGAGGTAATGCTAATAATGCCAAAGAACATTTCAGGAATTTGAAAGTTGTATTGCGCATAATTGATCAAATATCCTAAACCTGCTTTTGCACCGACCATCTCCGCGGCAATCAGCATTAACACCGAAAAAGACCCTGCTAAGCGCACGCCAACAAATACGGTTGGAATCGCCGCAGGCAAAATGACTTTACGGAAAAGTTGAATTGAATTTAACCCCATCGTTCTTGCTGATTTAATTAATAATGGGTCAACATTACGCACGCCACTGATGGTATTTAATAAAATTGGCCATGTGCAGGCATAAGTCACCAAAGCAATTTTTGAACTTTCACCAATGCCTAAAAATAAGATAAATACAGGGAGTAAGGCCAAAGCGGCGGTATTCCGAAATACTTCCAACAATGGACTTAAAAATTCTGAAAATCGGGTATACCAACCAATTGCCAAGCCTAAAGGAATGGCCACCAAAACCGCCAAGCTAAAACCACTGATTGAACGGATTAAACTGGCTTGTAAATGGGTAAGCAATTGACCATTTTGAATTAAGTTCCAGCCACTGACCAATACCACCGAAAATGGCGGTAAAAATGCGTTATCCACTAAACCGATACGTGGAACGATTTCCCAAAGGGCGAGGAAAAATAAAATGGCTGCCGAGCGTTTAAAGGTCTTTGCTAACCATGCCAGATTTAATTCATCCCAATAAGCAATCAACTTATTCGATCGAGATAAATCGACCGAGCTCGGCTCAATAACCTTTGGAAATGTAGCGGTATATTTTGAATTTGACATATTCACCTCCGATTCTTTTTCATAATTGAATTCAATATTTATGCAACTAATTGATTTTGCTTTTCTTGCTCTTGCGCTCTTAAGACTTCTTCGCGTAGTAAGCTCCAAATATGATGGCGCAACTGGCTAAATTCAGGACTGGAACGTACATCCTCATGATCGCTTCTTAACGCTGCGGGTACGTCGATCACCTGTTTAATTCGCCCTGGACGAGAAGTCATAATCGCAATGCGTTGCCCTAAATAAATCGCTTCATCAATACTATGGGTAATAAAAATGATGGTCTTTTTTGTTTGCTGCCAAATCTTGACCAATTCAGCTTGTAAGGTTTCCCGAGTTTGCGCATCTAGGGCAGCGAAAGGCTCATCCATCAATAAAATATCGGGGTCATAAGCCAAACTTCTGGCAATCGCGACTCGCTGTTTCATGCCACCCGAAAGTTCATTCGGATAATGATGTTCGAATTCAGACAACCCAACGAGGTTAAGAAAATATTTCGCGGTTTGATAACGTTCTTCTTTGGCAACACCTTTGGCATCTAAGCCAAATTCAATATTTTGAATCGCCGTTAACCAAGGAAATAACGCGTATTGCTGAAATACGATGCCGCGATCCAAGCCAGGTTTTTTAATGGCTTCACCATCAATGGTAATTTGCCCCGAAGTGGGTGTAGTCAGCCCTGCCAACAAATCTAATAAGGTTGATTTTCCACAGCCACTCGGTCCGACAATGGCGACAAACTCACCTGCTTTGACATCTAAGGACAAGTTTTCGACGGCAACAAAATCTTCCGCTTGGACTTTTGCACCTTTGATTTTTTTTGCGGCAAAGGATTTATATACATTTTCAATTTTTAATTTAGTGGTCATTTAAAATCTCCTCCATTCAAGCATTTGCTACTGCACTTTGGCATCGGCATAAGGGTTGAATTGGTTGGTAAATAAGGTTTTGGCGTCAATTTGATTCGGCTTGAATTGTCCTTGTTTAACGAATAAATCAATCCAACGTTGGTATTGTGCTGCACTTAAAAGTCCGCCATGACTAACCACGCCATAGCTGCGCCAATACGGCATGAGCGCATCGCTTTCATTACGTTTTCTTTTTTCAATGATGCTTTTAAAACGTGCTAACACTTGTTCACGTGGCGTTTGCTTGGTCCATTCCACAGTTTTAGCAATACCAGTGACATACTGTTTGACGACATCGGGGTGTTGTTGAATGAATTTTTCAGTGAAAACATAGCTGCCTCCAGTGAAACTACCGTACAAATCAGTATCTGAAAGCAGTCGTCTTAAACCGCCACGCTCCAAAGCTTTATCTTGGAAAATGGACACTAAAGCAGCCGCATCAATTTGCCCTGCTCTCAATGCTTGTTCTGTACTCGCAGGCGGTAATACCACGAATTCAACTTGTTTAATTTGGTCATCAGTTAAACCTTGATGTGCCAAATAGTCTTTCAAGGCAAATTCATAATGCGCACCCAAAGTATTGACCGCGACTTTTTTACCGATTAAATCTCGCGCTGAACGAATTGGGCTATTTTCCTGTACGTAATAACCGACCCAATTTTTATCATCGCTACCATAAGAGCCAACCACCGCTTTAATTTTGACACCTGCTGCAGCAAGTTTAATGATCGCCCCATCAAATGCGGTTGCAACATCAACATCACCTGTGGAAAGTGCTTGTAAGTCTTGTGGGCCACCTTGCACGCTTCCGACATACTTCAATTTGATCGAACCGAGATAGCCCAAGTCCGCTGCAAGTTCAGGTAAACTCACCACACCAGTTAAGGATTGATAGCGCAACTCAAAGCCATCTTTGCTTTGGGTTTCTGGATTTTTTTGGCACGCCAATAAAGTTAACGTGATAAAACTGAAAACAGCAGCACTGAAAATCAATTTAAAATAACGGCTCACTGATTGAACCAAGCTCTGAAACTTATTCATATTTAACGCTCCTCACGATGCCAAACTAAAATGCGGCGTTCTGCGACATTCGCGAAAGCATTCCAAGCCACACCAATAAAACCAATAATGATTAAGCCAAATATGATGAGACCGACATCTAAAGCGGCACGACCTCGAATGACTAGGTTGCCCAAACCAACACCGTAATTGCCCAATAAGAACTCTGCGCCTATGGTTGCAACCCATGCGAAAATGAGCCCCAGTTGTAACCCGAGAAAAATTTGCGGTGCTGCTGCGGGTAAAATCAATTTGCTGAGCGTTTGCCATGCATTGAATTTGTAGACTTGAGCGACTTCAAATTGATTCAACGGAATCCGTCTCACACCGTCTATGGTATGCAACGCTACTGGATAGAAAACGGACAGCACGATAAAAAGGATTTTTGCAGTATTGCCATAATTCAAAAATGTCGTAATGAGCGGCAACCAAGCGAATAAGGAAATTTGACGTAACACGTTAAAACTTGGGAGAAATAAATAATTCGCCCAACGTGATACGCCCACCACGATACCGAAAATGATGGCGAGTCCGCTACCAATCACAAAACCAGTGACATCACGGAATAAACTTGCACCTAAGCCCACCCAAAATTCTTGCTGTTGAACCTGTTGAATCGCGATCTGTACCACTTCGATAGGAGCGGGAATAAGCTTTGGATTGACCCAATTAAATTTTGAAGCAAGTGCCCATAACACGATAAAACCAATCGGCAACACCAAGCCATAAACCTGTAAATGACTCAAATCAAGTCTTTGAATTTTGCTTTTAAACGTAGTTGTATTTGACATATTTAATTCCCCCCTTAGAACGCACTTCGTTGCCATTGACTAAAGAAACGCTCAATCCAACCTAAAATGTGATCTAAGCTAAAACCCACCAAACCAATCACAATCACCGTCATAAAAATAATATCGGGCTGCAATAATTGACGTCCCCACACAATCAGATAGCCAATGCCCTCACTACTTGCCAGTAGTTCTACAAATACGAGGGAAAGCCATGCTTGCATGGTTCCTTGACGGATGCCGCTGACGATATTTGGTAAAGCTGAAGGTAAAATGACACGGCGAAAAGTTTGCCAAGCGCTGAAGTCATACACTCGTGACACTTCGAGTAAATGCGTTGGAACACTCAATACACTGCGATAAGTTGCAACCAGAACAGGAACAAATACGGCTAAGGAAATGGCAGCTATTTTTAAACTTTCTTCAATCCCGAGAAAAATCATCAACAAAGGAATCCAACCAATCACAGGAAACTGTGCAATTAAATTAAACGTCGGATAGATAAATTTGTGTGCTATTCGAGATAGACCGATGACAAAGCCAAGAACCAAACCTGCTCCGCCACCCAACAACACACTCCAACCTACACGCTTTAAACTAATCAAAAGATTATCTTGCAACTCGTGGGTGTCGATCAGCTCCAAAGTGGTTTGCCACACCAATGCAGGGCTAGGCAAAATTTGTTCAGGTAACCATTGTTTTTGATACACATATTGCCAAGCGGCTAAAACAATTGCGGGCAAAATCAAACCCAACAACACACGTGTTGTCCACGTGGTAATTTGCTTAAAATATGGCGTTAGATTTGTCCATTGCCATGTTTGGTCATTGTCTAATTGACTCTCTAAAGTACTCATTTTATTGACCCTCTATTTCCGAATACATGTCTATTTCGATTGTTGGCTCGGTAAAAATTTGCGTGAGTTGTTGGGAAAAACCAATTAACCCAATAAATAAAGCGGCAGAAATCAGGAACATTGACTGTAAGCCCCAATAATGACCTAACCAGCCGCCAACAATGCTGCCGAGTAACCCACCTGCGGGCCCTGCCATTGCCGTTAAACCTGAAACTTTTGCCATTCCTACACGCTCTCCGACATTTGCGAACATGGTGAAATTCACGATATGCAGCATCGCAAGTCCCAAACCTAAAACCACCGAACCAATCCACAACAAGGCAGGTATTTTCGGCGTACCTAATCCAAGTGATGCCACGGCGATCAGTGCAAATCCAACCTGATAAAACCGCTTAATTCCCCACCGCGTGAGTAAGATGCCAGTGCTGAATAAAGCAGCAACGAAAACTGCACCTTGCAATGTCACCAGACTTGCCGCAATGGTTTCGCTCATGCCAAAATCTTTAATCGCAATCACAATGATGAAGAATCCGTAATACGCCATCACTGCATTGCTGGCTAATTCAATTAAACTGGTGCGGCGTAAACTTCGGTCATGCTTCAATAAAGCCAACTGTTCGAGAATCACCTTGAGGCTAAAACTCTCATGCGACTGTGACTTCGATGGCGTGGAGTTTCCTAAAGCAAACGCCAACGGCGCGAACAATATCGGTAGCAGGAAAAGCCCTGCAATCCACCAAAATGCGCCTGAAAATCCTGAACTATTCACCAAACTCATTGCCAACAATGGCCCGACCAAAAAGAAGCCCATCATATGTGTTCCGCGAAACCAACCTGCTTTTGCCGCGCCTATGGTTTTCAAATGCTGCATATACACCGTATTGAGTGAGACAAATCGCATGGGCATACACAGTCCCGCAAGGAAAGTACATAAAATCAAGTAGCCTGCATTTGGATAAAAAGGCACTGTGGAATACACCAACGCTGCCAAAAAACTGCCAATAATGAATATTTTCTTTGGGCCATGCCTTTGCACTAAAAGCCCTATCGGCAAGCCAATCAATAAAATCCCGAGACTTTGAACTGCGGCTATCAAGCCCAATTCAAACTCTGTTGCTTGCAATTGCACCGCATATAAAGAGGTGACAATTTTGGCAATTCCGATGCCGAGTCCTGCACAGAGTGCTAACCCAATAAAGCCAAATACAAAACGGAATGAAATTCCTTCGGCTTGAGCAACGGATTCTTGAGTCATTTGTACATTCCTAAAACTTAAAAAATTCTTTATCCAAGCACTTCGCTCTAAGCATTAACCTAGAGCGAAACGCTAAATTGGCTTATTTTTTACGGTTGCCATTGGCATCGAATTTTGGCCAGAAGTTTTCAAGTTTTAGCTCTTGAATCGCATTGTTCAGATACTTCGGCTCAATCCATGAATCAACATCGACAGGACGACGAATCAATTTGTATTCAAGTGATTGTTGAACTGATTTCTTTAATGAATTCACCGCGTAATCATCAAAATGTGGCGTATTACGGTCTTTCAGCGCGTAATCATCCCAATCTTTTTTATAATCTAAATACGGCGTACCACTTTGAGCCCATAATTTGTACTGAGTGTCACGGTTCTTTTCATCCGAACTCCACTGATCTTGTTTGATCAATGCCGTTACTACACGCTGTACTACCGCTGGATATTTTTTCTCAAATTCTTCAGTTACCCAAAACAGTAAAGGCCCATTCAAGTTAGGATCTTTACGAATTTCAATGACTCGTTTAGCCACACCACGAGCTTCCAGCGACCACGGACTGGTAATCGTTCCATCAATATCTCCCGTCGCCAATGAAGTTTGAGCTGAGAAGTTATCTTGGCTAATGATGCGGAAATCTTTTTCAGTGAGGTTGTATTTACGCAGCAAACGACCTAAAACGAGTTGCTGGTTTGTGCCTTTAAATACTGAAATGGTTTTGCCTTTTAAGTCAGCCAAACTTTTGGCACTTGAACCTGCAGGAGCGGTAAAATAAATTGGGCCAAAACGACCTGCGGTGAATAAAAGTTTGGTTTTCAAACCAGTCGAGCGGGCAATAATTGCAGGCAAATCACCGTTTCCTGCTCCAAAATCTACTTTTTTGTTCGCTAAGGCTTCATTTAATGCTGGGCCAGCTCCCGGAAAAAATATCCATTTAACTTTGATGCCGTCCTTTTTAAATTCTTCTTCGAGCACGCCACGCAAGTGAGCCGACCCGACAAAGGAGTAGCCGACTTTCGGTTTTCCACCGACACCTGCACCAGGTACGCCGAGACGAATTTCAGTTGGATTGGTTTCAGCAAAGGCCGAAAAACTGCTTGCCAGTAATAAACCTGCCGACGCAGAAATCAGTAATTTTTTTGAAAATAGCTTCATGATTAAATCCTCAATTTAAATAATTAAAAGGTGTATTGAAATTGTGCTTGCACTTCAGAGAAGTCTTTTTGAGTCGCTGTTTCGTGGTCATAACTCCAACGATTCAGACCCAATTGGAACTTGGTGGTTTGTGCAAAAAATAGATTTAAACCCAGTGTGTGAATATCAACTTTGCCCAGACTGTTACCTGCAATGCCGATCACATCTGCGCCTTTATTTGGGTTATAAGTGTCGTAGCGATAGAAGGTTTGAATGGATTTTGGCCAGAAGTCATCGAACTTCGCAGCGGATTTAATGCTGTTATAAAATTGGTCGCCGAGTGTGTAGAACACCGTTGCAGTATGCCCTTCCGACTTCACTTCAGAACTCCCACCTGTGGTGGTCGCGAAATCGCTTAAGCCTTTCACATATTCATAGGTAATCCCAAAAGGCGCATGGTTGTAGTAAACATCAAAGCCCAAACGATCATTGCGTCCATCGGCATCTTTCAGTGTTGTTCCAGAAACAACGTTTTTACTGCCTTTGAGATAAGAAGCACCAAATTTCAGCTCACGTAACCAACTCGCATAATCCACAGGCAAGGTAAATGCCACGCGACCGATGTAATCTTTCTCGCCATTGTCATCGACCTTGTTCGTGCCATTACCATTGATGACACCCAAAGCATATTCAAACAGTGGCGCACGGTAATTCGATGAATAATCTACGAACGGTTTGACATCACCACGAACAATCAAACCTGTTTGACGGTTAAATAATCCTAGCTGCGCTAAACCTGTTGCGACGTTAATGGTTGGGCGTAAATCTTCAGGAGATTGTGGGTCTAGACCAAAAGGAATTAATTGCTGACCCAAAGTCACGTTTAAACGTGGAATTTCTGGGCCGCCATTGGTCGAGGTAAAGTTATAACGCACAAAGGCATCGGCTAAATTTAAATCACTGGCGCTGCCTGCTGTACCTGTACGTTTGCCATAGCTAAACGACAATTGATAATCTAAGTTTTTGCCTTCCTTATAATCTTTATATAAGTTACCGCGCACACCAAATAATGCCGTTGGAATATCAAAGGTATTACGGCGAGGTGAGTTTGGCGCAGGATTGCCCGAAGTGGTATCGGCACTTTGACCTTGCGCACGAACTTGTACCGTTCCATATAAGGTGGTGTCACGGTTAGATTTAACCGTGCTTCGCTCATATAGACGTGATTGATCGTATTTATAGTTTTCCAAATCGCTACGGAAGCCGTCCAATTCACTTTGTGTTGCAAAGCTATTTTCAGTATTGGCTTCTTGAACTTGCGACTCACCATCTGCCTGCGCCACGGTTTGATCTGCAACAACAGTTTCGCCCGAAGCCGATTTCTGTTGTTTTAAGGCATTCACTTGCTGTTGCAATGCTGTTAATTGCGCTTGTAATTGAGACAAAGTTTGATCGGCATCATCCGCCGCTTGTACAGCGTTGTTTGCGAATAGTGTGGCCAAACTCAATGTAATTGATAAAGAGAGATGATGTTTTTTCACCTGTAAAACCCCTAAAACTAAAATGCTAAATTTTGAGTACAAAAGTCCTTCACGCAATTGAGTAAGCAATTACGCAGCAGAAGCTCGACATCGACGAATTAAAAAGAACTAAGAATTAAATTTTCATACAACAACGCATATCCAACATCCAGCACTCCAAAACCTAAAATAAATTAATCTGTGTTAAACCTATTTGGTATTTTGCAAATGCCATGCCAATATTTAAAACACTGTTTTATAATAAATTTAATTTAATTTAATGATTTTTTACTGCTGAACAGGTGTTGCAAATTCAACACCCTGCTTATATCAAAACATCATATTTTTGTGTTTTTATAGCTTATTTTTAGATATATCATCTTGCGCAGTCATATTAAAAACAAAAAAGGACAGTTGCTTGAATCAACTGCCCTTTCTAAAAACGTATTAAATGAAATCTAAGGTGCAGGATTTGGATGTGCGAGATGAATATTTTCTATCGCCTGAATCAGCTCATCATTCAGGTCTAAGTCGATACTCTCAATATTGGTTTTAAGCTGCTCAAGATTTGTTGCACCAATAATATTACTGGTGACAAATCGGCGACTATTCACATAAGCCAATGCCAACTGTGCAGGGTCGATACCATGTTGTTTTGTAAGTGCAACATACTGCGCTGTCGCCGCTTCCGCCCCTTGCCCTTTATAACGCGCAAAACGTTCCCATAAGGTTAATCGTGCGCCCGCAGGCTGCGCACCATTTAAGTATTTACCCGATAATGCACCAAATGCCAAAGGAGAATATGCCAACAAACCGACCTGTTCTCTGATCGCAATTTCTGCATTGCCAATTTCAAAGGTTCGATTCAACAAGTTATAGGGATTTTGGATAGAGACCACACGAGGTAAACCCAAGTTTTCTGAATATTTCAAAAATTGACTGACACCCCACGGCGTTTCATTGGAGAGTCCAATATGACGAATTTTTCCTGCTTTAATCAAATCCGCCAAGACAGTTAATGTTTCTTGAATCGGAACAGTGTCTTCATTTTCCACATGCTGATAGCCCAGTTCACCAAAATGATTGGTCGTTCGATCGGGCCAGTGCAATTGATATAAATCAATATAATCAGTTTGCAGCCGTTGCAGACTTTCATTTAGCGCAGTTTCAATATTTGCCCGATCTAACTTGGTTTGCCCTGAACGAAAATGGGTGGCTTGAATCAATTTTCGAGATGGCCCAACGACTTTCGTGGCAATTAAAACGTCGTCACGCTTTTTCGATTGTTTTAACCACGTGCCTATATATTTTTCCGTTAAACCCTGCGTTTCAGGTTTCGGCGGAACAGGATACATTTCAGCGGTATCAATCAAATTGACCCCGCGTTCTACCGCAAAATCTAATTGAGCATGGGCTTCCGCTTCTGAGTTTTGCTCACCCCATGTCATCGTCCCTAAAGCGATGACACTCACATCTATTTCTGTTTGACCTAATTTTCGATATTGCATAATTTTCTCAAATGATTTCAATAAAATGGTGACTTAAATAAAGTCACCATTTTTTGTTGTGATTTTTAATCAAATAATGACTTAACTGGCTTTATGTTTTTGCAACGCCTGTCTATCTAAAACATATTGATTTTCAGGACGTGCTAAACCTAAATTCTCACGTAAAGTAGTGCCTTCATATTCTGTACGGAACAGACCACGACGTTGTAACTCTGGCACGACCAATTCAATAAAGTCATTTAAACCTGCTGGGGTACTTGGCGGTAAAATATTAAAACCATCCGCCGCTTCATTTTCAAACCATTCTTGTAATTGATCGACAATTTGTTCTGGCGTTCCAATCAATTGCCAATGACCACGTGCGCCAGCAACCCACTCATACAATTGACGAATGCTAAAATTGTTTTTCTTGGCAATGTCAGCAATTAAAGCAGGACGACTTACCATGCCTTGCCCTTCGGCGAGTTCAGGGAATGGGCCATCCAAATCATAACCGGTAAAATCAATGCCGCCGCTTAATCCACTTAACAATGCCAAGCCCGCTTCTGGATGAATTAAATCGGTCAATTGTTGATATTTTGCACGTGCTTCTTCTTCAGTTCGCCCGACAAATGCCGATACACCTGGTAAAATTAACAATTCATCCGTGGAACGACCATATTTCGCCAAACGACCTTTCACATCACGATAAAACTCTTGTGCATCTTCTAACTTTTGATTCGCCGTAAAAATGACTTCCGCATAACGTGCTGCCAAATCTCGCCCTGGGCCAGACTGTCCTGCTTGTACAATGACAGGATAGCCTTGCGGAGTACGCGGCACATTCAAAGCCCCTTTGACTGAATAATATTTGCCTTTATGGTTCGGGTTATGAACTTTCTCTGCATCATAGAAAACGCCTGAGGCTTTATCATGCAGAAAAGCATCATCTTCCCAACTGTCCCAAAGTTTTTTAATCAGTTCGACATATTCCTGCGCTCGCTCATAACGTTCTGCATGGGGAATTTGTTGTTCATAACCAAAGTTTGCCGCAGCAGATTCAGACGCCGAAGTCACCACATTCCAACCTGCACGCCCATGACTGAGATGATCCAGTGATGCAAATTTACGTGCCAATAAATACGGTTCTTCATAAGTGGTCGATGCCGTCGCAATAAAACCGATATGTTTGGTCACGGTCGATAATGCAGCGAATAAGGTGACAGGTTCAAAACCAGCCACTTTATCGCTATAGCCATTTTTTTCGGCTTGTCCAAAATTTACAGCCAAGCCATCCGCTAAAAAGTAAGCGTCAAATAGCCCTTTTTCTGCTAACTGCACTTGTTCTTTAATAAAATCAAAATCAACCGCTTTATCGGGTTGAGATTCAGGATGACGCCAAGCTGCCACATGCTGCCCAGTTGCAGGAATAAATGCGCCTAATCGAATTTTTCTAGTCATGATGTGCTCCAAGTTTGCTAAAAAGATTTTCCTTAATCTTTAATACAAATCGGATGCCAATTTTTTAAATATAAATATCAATTGGTTATAATTAATCAATTTCACAACTGTGTTTATAACAGCAAATTTTGTTGAATAGGTGCTGATTATTCAGCAACTTTTAGTGGGATGCCTGTGATTTTCAATTTTTGCTTATATCACGTACTTTTTCTTAGAGCTAAATCATTTTAAATCGATAAAATTGATGCAATCAGGCTTAAACATGTTGCTGTTATGATTTATCATTAAATCGGCAAAATTTAGAAGATAATCTGAATAAAGCCTGCAAAAGCATTACTGCATAATATCTCACACTCAAATCATCCAATTGTTCCGAGAACTTTACATGCCATCACCTGTTCCGTCGTCCAATACGCCTGCTACGATTCCTTTTTGGACTGCATTTTTATTTTGGCTCAAATTAGGTTTTATTAGTTTTGGCGGGCCAGCAGGTCAAATCGCAGTGATGCATCAAGAATTAGTGGAACAAAAACGTTGGATTTCGGAGAAAAGATTCCTACATGCTTTGAACTATTGCATGTTGCTCCCCGGCCCAGAGGCGCAACAACTGGCGACGTATATCGGCTGGCTCATGCACCGTACTGCAGGCGGTTTAGTCGCAGGAATTTTATTTGTCCTACCCTCTTTATTTATTTTAATTGGACTGTCTTGGGTTTATATCCAGTTTGGCGATGTGCCGCTTATTGCTGGATTATTTTATGGCATTAAACCCGCAGTAACGGCGATTGTGTTTCATGCCACCTATCGAATTGGTAGTCGTTCGCTGAAAAACTATTTTTTATGGATAATTGCCGCCGCTGCCTTTGTTGCCATTTTCTTCTTTAACATTCCTTTTCCACTGATTGTTTTAAGCGCAGCAATTTTGGGTTATGCCATGAGCAAGCATCAACCTGAACTTTTTAGCCAAAAAACAGCTCATCAAAACAGTCAAAAAGATTACGGCAAAGCCCTAATTGACGATGATACGCCGACCCCAGCCCATGCCGTATTTCGTTGGATGCAATTATTTAAAATTTTAGTGATAGCTGCCGTGTTGTGGTGTGTGCCGATTGGATTGCTGAGCTTTAGTTTAGGTTGGCAACATAGCTACACTCAAATGGCATGGTTCTTTACCAAAGCCGCTTTGCTCACTTTCGGTGGTGCGTATGCGGTCTTACCTTATGTCTATCAGGGTGCGGTCAATCACTACGCATGGCTGAGCCCTACACAAATGATTGATGGTTTGGCACTCGGCGAAAGCACCCCCGGCCCACTGATTATGGTGGTGGCATTTGTTGGTTTTTTAGGCGGCTTTAATCATGCGCTGCTCGGTTCGGAGCATTTATTTTTAGCAGGTGCGATGGGTGCGGTAATTGTCACTTGGTTCACCTTTCTATTTTCCTTTGTCTTTATTTTGGCAGGCGCACCTTTTATTGAATCGACTCATAATGAACTAAAATTTACTGCGCCATTAATGGCAATTACCGCTGCGGTGGTCGGCGTGATTTTAAATCTAGCCTTATTTTTTAGTTATCATGTGCTGTGGCCAAAAGGTTTTGATCACCCTTTTAATTATGAAGCGGCATTGATCACGCTTGCAGCAATGATTGCGCTGTTTAAATTCCAAGTGAATGTGTTGTATGTAATTTTTGCATCAGCCCTGTGTGGTTTGATTCTTTATTTATGGATTTAACGATTTTTTGCTCTTAGATTACGATAAAGGTTATAGATACCAAATCTCATGAGTGAGTTGCTCTATTTCAGCTTTATCGTGGCTGACATAGAGCATTGGAATATCAAGGTTTTGTTTTATTTTCTGAAAAAATGGAATAATTTCAGCTTTATGCGCCGCATCTAAAGCCGATAAAGGTTCATCCAATAGCAATAAATGAGGTGAATATAATAAAGCACGCCCCAATGCCACACGTTGCTTTTCGCCCCCAGAGAGTTTGATAGGCATCCGACCTATCAGATGTTCAAGTTTCAATAATTCTACAATTTCATCCACCTTAAATTGCCGTTGAGTAGGTGAAATATGATTAAAACCAAACATTAAATTTTTCATCACACTTTTATGTGGAAACAGTTGCGCATCTTGAAAGACCAAACCGACACGGCGTTGTTGTGTGCTTAAATTTATTTTCTGTGCTGAATCAAACCAAGTCTGACCACCTAGCTTAATCCAACCCGATTTTGGGCTAATCAAACCTGCAAGACTATGCAAAATCGTGGTTTTTCCTGAACCTGATGCACCAAACAAACCAACCACTTTTTGATCGGACTGAAAATGCTGATCGAGAACAAACTGCCCTTGTTGGGTGTGTAAATGGCAATCAATCATGTTGAATATCCACGTTTATTTTTCTGATACCGATTGAACCATTGTGCGAACCACAGCGCGAAAAATGCCACTGATAAGGACAGAATAATCAACCGCCAAACCGCGGTTTCGGTATCAGGTTGTTGCATCAAACTATACATGGCTAAAGGTAATGTTCGGGTTTCATTGGCGATATTTCCCACAAAGGTTATGGTTGCGCCAAACTCACCTAAGCTTCGGCAAAAACATAAAATACTGCCAACTAAAATTCCGCTACTTGCCAAAGGCAAAGTGACTTGCATAAACGCACCAAAGGATGATGCACCTAAAGTTTTTGCAGCCATTTCCAAACGTCGATCGACCAATTCAATTGCCAAACGTATCGACTGTACCAACAAGGGGAAACCCATCACCGCCGATGCCAAAACTGCCCCTTTCCAATTAAAGGCAAATTCTAAACCGAATGGCGCAAGATATTGCCCGATGATTCCGCGATTACCAAACACTTGCAGCAGTAAATAACCAGGCACCACTGGCGGCAAAACCAAAGGCAAAAACACCACCGTTTCAAATAAAGATTTGCCCCAAAACTCTTTGCGTGCCAGCACCCAAGCCACCAACGTTGCAGGGATTAAACTCAGCACAAGACAACTCGCTGCCACTTGGCAGGACAGTTTAAGTACGTCGATTTCTTCGGGTGTTAGCATGATCATTGGCTTATTTCAGTACGCTGAAACCATATTTTTTAAATACAGTTTTTGCCTGCTTGCTTTGTAGGAATTGATAAAATTTTACAGCATCCTTATTTTTTTGCAGCAGCCCGAGTGGGTAAATAATCGGTGGATGGCTGGTTTCTGGAAAGATTCCTGCCACTACGACGTCCTTACTCATTGCCGCATCAGTTGCATACACAATACCGAACTGGCATTCGCCACGTGCTACAAAATTTAATGCCGCTCGTACATCTTCCGTTTCCACTAAACGTGGTTCAACCTTTTCCCACCACCCGAGCGAGCTTAGGGACTGTTTTGCGTATTTGCCCACAGGTACACTTTTGGTATCCCCCGTACATAGTTTGCCTTGCATCACTTGGTTTATATCAAAATTTTTATCCATTTTAATTTTAACAGGACGGTCTTTCGGTGTAATTAAGACCAAGCGATTGCCCAATAAATTGACGCGATCAGTTGCGGCAACCAATTGTTTATTTTGTAGATAATCCATCCATTGCACATCGGCGGAAATAAAAATATCTGCTGGTGCACCCGCTTCAATTTGTTTAGCTAAAGTGGATGAACCTGCATAAGAGGTTTTGACTTCTGTTTTTTGCTTCTGCTCATAGAATGCATCTAGGTCATTGATGGCATTGGTTAAGCTCGCAGCGGCGTACACCGTAACCGATTCTGCTGCAAAAGCTGATGTACTAAATCCAAAACTACACATTGCAATAGCGCAAATAGATGACGTTATTTTTTGCTTAAACATTTTGATCCTCTCTATCGCTATATTTTTAAAAACATAGCGTAATTTAAAAAAATGCCTCAAATTGAGTCAATTTAAGTGCAATAAATTTAATGATGCAAGCGTTGTACCAAATTACGCTATAGATTGATATTTATTTGTCGCTTAACTGGCTTGGATTTTTCGATTCCTTTGACTTGCCTAGTACAATGTTCAAAGTTGCCGATACTGTAATATAGCAAATTGGGTATTCTAAGACATCGTGGATAAGTTTGAGCCTATTATTGCGCCAATAAGCGTTTGGCTAAAACAGTCTGTAAGTCTCTACGCCCGTCCACAATAAGATAAATAATCACTTGTTGTTCGAAAATACGATAAATCACACGATAGCTATAAATGATAACTTGTCGATACTCTTGAATTCCTAAAGCAATTAATTCTTTAGGATAAACACTTCGTTGTGGAAAACTTGATAAGTCATCAATCAGCACCAGAACTTTATCTAAAATATCATTGGCACGAGAAATACCATCTTCATCAGCAATATATTCATAAATTAACCGCAAGTCTTCTGTCGCATCTCGAGTCATTTCAACTTTGAATTGCATTCCATCCATCAATGCTATTCCTTGCGGCGTAACCGTGCGATGACACTTTTGGCATCTTCCAACTGTCCTGTTGCGACTTGCTGATTACCCAAGGCGAGAATTTTTAACAACGCAAGCGTTTGCTGGGTTTCCTCATAAGAGGTCACATCTTGCAGAACTGCCTTTGCTTCGCCATTTTGAGTAATAATGAGCGGTTCACGATGTTTATTCAGTTCTGTTAAAACTTCGGCTGCATTTGCTTTGAGATAGCTAATCGGCTTTATTTGTGATGTCAACGACATGACGGGTTACTCTTTACAGCTCTTAAGGACTAAATATAGTCTTTTTATAGTCCGATCGCAAGGCAGCTCGCGCTATAAACAAATTAAGCTAAACCATAACCAAACTTTGTCATTTGTATATCGCGTATGAATATAATTTTCTTGTTTCACGAATCTTTTATTGATTGTTAAAATATAAGAATCAAAAATTGAACCATATTTGACCAAAGAACATGATTTAAAAAACTTAACGAAGGCTTTCACCTCAAGCAGATGGAATATGAAGCCTTAGAACTAAGATAAATATCGTTTTAATATGTTTTGCAAAACTAAAGAAATTTAATTAAATATGTTGTTAACGTAAAAACTAGCATTCCCCATGATGTAGCTCTTAAATATTTCGGACCAAATAATGCTATGAACACTAGAAGAATAGGTGTTATAAAAACCCCTATCATCTGAATCATATTAAGTTCTTCAAACATATATCTCATACTAATTAACTGAATTTTTGATAAAAATTTTATCATGATTAAGTAATAATTGTACCAACTCATCTTTTTTATTAGCTACTACAGGAATAAGATATACTTTCTTATTAGTTTTAAGACCTATACAATAAAAATACTCTTTTCTAAAACCATTCCAGTGTCGAATACGATACTCATCGGCAACAACTTCAAATTCTTTAATATTAACACTGATAAACCAACATATATTTAGTACTATTGAGCCATCTTTAAAGTTAAAACTTAATACGGTATAGCGATAGAATTTTAAAATATTTCCCATTAAATATAAAATACCAAAAAAACCTATGATAACTGGATACAAATAATACAAGGAGATATTTATATTAAAATAGGATACCTGCCATTTATCTGACTCAAATACAGCTGGAACCAATATCCACATACCAACCAAGAAAAAAACCAATCCCCAAATCTCTCCTAGTATTAGTTTTACACAAGCAGGATCAATGAAAGAATCATATTTACTTAGCTCTATAGTACTCATATTTCTCCTTTTTTCATGATAAGTGATAAATTTTATCTACATATTAACAGTTCTTAATTCTAATTTTACAATTCTCAAAATTTGAAAAAAGAATCATCTACACCTGCTTTATCTAACCATCGGTACTTAAGGTTTTTAAATGCCTTTTCTCATACTGTGTCATCGCAAAAGCCAGCCCACATAAAATCACAAAGCCACTGGTCATTGGAATCAAAGTACCGTTATAAAGCTGTCCAATAATTGAAGCAAGAATCAAGGAAAGTATAGAAGATGATGCCCCAATAATCGCAGATGCCATGCCTGCAACATGCCCCATCGGCTCCATTGCAATCGCATTTAAATTACCAAATAGCGTGCCAAACAATAAAAATAGAATGCAGGCATAGGACATAAACATCCAAAAGGCGATATGAACACCCGCAAGCTGAATCATCAAAAATATAGATGAAATCACGCACAAACCAAGAAAACCATAAATACAAATCGGACGCATACCAAACTTCATCACAATTTTAGAATTGGTAAATGAAGCAACGCCCATCACACCTGCTAGCACAGCAAAATACGCACTAAACTCTGCCCCTGTTTTACCAAATTGCTGCATAAAGATTTGCTGTGAAGTTCCTAAATATCCAATAAATCCACCAAAACAGAAGCCTGCACATAACAAATAGCTCATGGTGGTTTTATTACTGACGACTTCCTTAAAACCTTCTTTAAATGCTTGTACACGCATCGGCAGGCGGTTTTCAGGAACTAAGGTTTCTTCTAAACGCAATGCCACCCATGCCCCGACGACGAGCGCATAAACCATGTACAAAACAAAAATATCACGCCAACCTGAAAAATGAATAATCAGCTGTCCTAAACTCGGCGCAATTGCAGGTGCAACCATAAACACCATCATAATCAAAGACATGATGCGCGCCATTTTTGCACCACTGTATTTGTCTCGCACAATTGAAATAGTCGCCACATAAGGCCCAGCAACGCCTACACCTTGAATAAAACGACCGACCAAGAACCATTCAAAACTTTGCGTGAGATAACACAACAAACTTCCCACGAAATAAATCACGATGCCTGTAAATAAAATCCGTTTACGTCCAATCGCATCTGACAATGGGCCTGCAATTAGCTGCCCAATGGTCATGCCAGAGAAAATTGTAATGATGACCCATTGCGCTTGATTGCTATTTTGCAGCGTAAAAACTTTGCCAATTTCACCTAAAGCAGGTAAAACTGCGTCAATCGAAAAAGAAACGATCGACATCAACAATGCCATCAGCAAAGCAAATTCATGGAAATGGATTTTGGATTTCATTGTTGTTCTCTATCTTGAATCAATCTTTTATAGTCGAGATAAATAAGCCACCTTAAGGTGGCTTATTTCATTCATTTATATTAACCGATAAATTTACGCGCATTACGAAACATTCGTAACCATGCACCATCCTCAACCCAATCTTCAGGCTTCCAAGAATGCTGCACCGCACGGAAGTTACGCTCAGGATGCGGCATCATCAACGTGGCACGACCATCTTTAGAAGTTAAACCTGTAATCGCTTCAGGTGAACCATTCGGGTTCAATGGATAGTGTTGAGTTGGATTACCCAAGCTATCCACATAACGTAAGATCACTTGGTTTTCAGCATTTAAAGCAGCAATTTGCTGTTCTGTTGCAACCAGACGACCTTCACCATGCGCAACCGCGATTGGTAAAATCGAACCCTGCATATCTTCAAGTAAAACAGAAACAGATTTTTCGACACGAACATTGACTGCACGTGCTTCAAATACCTCTGAAATGTTGCGTTGGAAACGTCCCCAATGCTCTGCACCTGGAATCAGAGGTGCAAGTTGAGACATCATTTGACAACCGTTACATACACCTAAGCTGAACGTATCTTCACGATGGAAAAATTGCTCGAACTGATCACGTAATTTCGGATTGAATAAAACTGATTTTGCCCAACCACCGCCTGCACCCATCACGTCACCGTATGAGAAGCCGCCACAAGCCACTAGACCTTCAAAATCGCTCAAGCTGACACGACCTGCAAGCAAGTCACTCATATGTACGTCGATGGTATTGAAGCCAACTTTATCAAACGCTGCTGCCATTTCGACATGACCATTCACGCCCTGCTCACGCAAGATTGCCATACTTGGGCGACGTGTATTGATAAACGGCGCTTCAACAGGCTCATTCAAATCATAAGTCGCTTGTGCAATCAAACCTTGATGGTTTTGATCTGCGATTAATGCAAACTCTTGATCAGCCGTTTCTACGTTGTCACGTAAACGCTGGATTTGATGTGACACTTCTGCCCACGCTTGTTGAAGTTCAGCACGTGCTAACGTTAAACCATTCACAGCCAATTGATCAGTTGTATTGACACGACCCACAACGGCAATGGCATCTTTCAGGCTCGATGCTGCAACTTCAACTTCTAACTCTGCCCAATCCGCTGCTGTGATTTGGAGTACCGCACCAATTTCTTCAGCAAATAAACTTTCAGTCGTTTGATTTTCTAAAGCAACACCCAAACGTGATGCGAACATCATTTCAGCAACAGTCGCCAATAAACCACCGTCGCCGATGTCATGGTAAGCCTTGATCAGACCACGATTGTTCCAATCTTGAATCAAAGTAAAGAATGCTTTGAAGTCATCAAAACTATCCACATCAGGTGTCACTGAACCAATCGCTTTATAGACTTGCGCAAGAATCGAACCACCTAAACGGAACTGACCTTTAGATAAATCAATACGAACTAAAACTGAATCAGCGATATTCTTTAATTCAGGTGTTAATGTTTTACGTACATCTAAAACTGGTGCAAATGCAGTAATCACGCCTGTCATTGGCGATGTAACGGCTTTGTCTTCGCCATCATTCCACGTGGTACGCATTGAAAGCGAGTCTTTACCGACTGGAATCGCGATGCCTAATGCAGGGCACATTTCCATACCAATCGCTTTTACACCTTCAAACAAGGCTTGGTCTTCACCTTTTTGACCTGCCGCTGCCATCCAGTTTGCAGAAAGTTTGATATCACTGATTTGTTCAATGTTGGCACACATGATGTTTGAAATTGCTTCGGCAACAGCTAAACGCGCAGATGCTGCTGGATTCAACAACGCAACTGGTGGACGTTCGCCCATTGCCATTGCTTCGCCCGTGAAACCTTGCAAACTTGTCGTGGTTACTGCTGCATCTGCAACAGGAACTTGCCAACGTCCGACCATTTGGTCACGTGCAACCATACCTGTAATCGAACGGTCGCCAATGGTAATCAAGAATGATTTAGAAGCAACGGTTGGATTTTTCAATACGCGGAAAATCGCATCTTTTAAATCAATTTTTGCAGCATCAAAGTCGTTGCCTGTACGCTGAATCGTTTCATACGAACGTTGCATACGTGGCGTACCGCCCAAGATCACCTGCATTGGGATATCGACAGCTTTATTTTCAAATAATGGATCTTCAACCGTTAAATGACGCGCTTCAGTTGCTTCACCGAGTACTGCAAACGGACAGCGTTCACGCGCACAGATGGCTTCAAATTGTGCTAAAGATTCTGGGCGAATGGCGAGGACATAACGTTCTTGCGCTTCATTTGACCAGATTTCCATTGGGCTCATGCCCGACTCTAATGACGGAATCTTACGTAAATCAAGCACAGCCCCTAACTCGTGATCATTCACCAGTTCAGGCATGGCATTAGATACACCACCCGCACCAACGTCATGTACAGACACGATTGGGTTGAAATCCTCTAAACGCCAGCAGGTATCAATCACTTCTTGGCAACGGCGTTCCATTTCTGGGTTTTCACGTTGTA
>JAVXBC010000008.1:0-44484 GCA_036660195.1 Acinetobacter sp. | reverse complement strand
GCGTTTGCCATGTGAGAGTAAGTCATCGCCAGCTTTTAAATCTAAAACACCCCCTAGCTATAAGCTAGGGGGTGTTTTTTATTTTAAAATATTGGGTAAATACACGCCTACTGATTATCCTTGATATTTTTAGCCCCAAATGGTTTATAGTTCAAAGAGATCCATTATTTTTTATTCAATTTGTAAGCAAAGAGGTAGCTTATATGTTACTTCTGATTCATAAGAGTAGTTAGGTCACAAAGGCGAACCATGAACGAATACGGCCCACAAGAGCACGTCTATGTTGAGAACGAGTGGTACGACGGGCCGCGCGCAGGCATAGCTGACGTCAATGGAATACCGAACCGATTTAAGTCGCTCTTTGATGAGGCGGAAGATGAATATCTAGGAACGTTTCTTGTCTGGCCTGTTGATTTGATTACGGTTGAACTTGAGCAGGAGCAGTGGCGCATATTCGCTGTTTGGAACGCACTTTATGAAGCTGGTAAGGCAACCATTGACACCCATCCTGGACACGGAGGAAAGAATGCCCGATGGGATGAGATCGAAGCTCTTCTCGCGATCAGCAGAACCAATATTCCTCAACTTGCACAACATGCTTTGGCTAAGCTCACGCATTTCGATGGTGATGTTCGCTACCCTTCTTCTGGCCCTGCTTACACGCTAAGTTGGAGGCTCTTGTGAGTACTCGCCCTAACTGGGCGCTCAGCGTGGACGCCCGTGCTTCGCTGGCAACCGCCCGTTAACGGGGTAGTTATATTCACATCAAATTTAATATAGATACCTCACCAAATTTAGTTTTTAATTGTGCTTGATATTAAAAAATGAGCAATTGCTTATGAAACTCAACTCTTTCTCTCCATTACCTGAAGATGATGATGAACTACATCTTCCTGAGCTTGTGTATTGGGCATCACTCGGTGATGTAGAGCAAGTTGAACAATTATTAGAAGACGGAACTGACCCAAATCAAACCGATGATGAGGGCTATAGCGCATTACAAGCTGCTGCTGAGAATGACAATTTGGCTGTGGTGAGACTACTGGTGAGTAAAGGTGCAAATGTCGTTTATAAAGGCGAATACACCGCGTTACAACTTGCAGAAATGGCAGAAAATACCGAAGTAGTTGAATATCTAAGAAGTCTGTAAATCTTATATAAGCAATAGATAAAAAGAAGCCCCATCATCCTGACGGGGCTTCTTGATATTCAGTTTATTGTCGTTTATTTCCTATTAACGACCACTTCCTGTGCGTCTTATTCTTATCAATGAGACTTCCTGTCTCTGTATGTTTCACATCATAAATAAAATGCAGCAGTGAAGATATTCGTCAATGGCGGCGATGATTGTAAGATTTGGCGTACATCGAAGCGTAATAATTGAATCTTTAAATAAAAAAAGCGAAATCTGTGATTCCGCTTTTGCATCGGTGATTTGCGTATCATCAAAGTTGCTGTACAGCACTTCGGCTTTCGCACTTAAACCTGTAAACGGCAATTTCACGCCTGCTGAACCATAGATCACAGGAACTGTTTTATCAATTTGTGTTTTGGTTAATGCGAGTGTTTTCACATCGCCATTAAAGGTACTTGCGCCCACACCGATATCTGCATCGACAATATTGTCTAAAATTTCATAATATAAGATGAAATCGGCATGGTCGATGTCCAAGTCATAAACAGTTTGTCCCGCGACTTCATTTTCAGTTTGTGTTTTTAAATTCACGTAGCGAATTTTTGCATTTGGAATTAATGGAACTGGATGTTCAATCGCCACAGAAATCTGCGCTGCACCTTTGCGGTCAAGGTCTTGGTCATCGAGTCCGGCTACTCTGTAACTTCTTATAATTGCTTCTCAACATTAAACAAAACATAAGCGCAAATAACACACCAATAAAACCATTAACAAATGGACTAGCTCCCCAATAGAACCATCGTCCCAACATTTCCGTCGGCTTAGATATAGTGTGATCTTCCGATAAGTAAACTATCTCGATTGGCTGGTCTTGAGTAAATTTCTCGTTATGAACATACGTATAAAAAAGATTGCGGGTAACATTGAAATTCTGAGTGTGATTGAGATCTAGATACTTGATACTAAAAGAATAACCTGTGGTAAAAATGTTGGTACTATACCGTTTAGCCATCTCTAATTCACCCAACACTTTTACACCGTGATCACGCAGTTGAATGTCTTCGGCAATATCAATATATGTAAGCCTTAGCATAAAAATGGATATAAGCAGTACTACCCCATTCCAAAAAACATCACTAATAATGCCAGATGATTTTTTAGCCATTTTGATATCCCTATTTTTTGCTTACAATATTTGAGTTTATTTTAGCTAACTATTCTTAAATGTTACTGTGCAGTCTAAAATTAACATCACAACTATAGAGTTCGCTTGATTGAAACGCCACTGATAATACGCTGAAAATCTAAATTTTTTCATATATTAATTAACAGATATTTAGATTCAGCTACATCATACTTACTTCACATTACCTTAGCTATTGCACTGAATACATTATTCTTTCTGTACACGATAGGGTAAAATGACAGACTGCAATGAACTATACGCTAAGCTGGAAAATTGTGTGGCAATTGCAGGAATAGGCACGGTCAGACGCCTGATCTTCAGCCGTAGGATTCCACACTGGGAATAACACTGACATTTTGCCATTGATCAATACTATCCAGCTCAATCTGCTCCACATAATTTGCGCTACGCTGAATGGTCGCTTTACTAAAACGGGACAGGAATTTCATTAAAGACATGGTTGGCAGTGAAATAAGAAGGTTGGGTTTGTTATAAGACAAAAAGAAGCCCCATCATCCTGACAGGGCTTCTTGATATTCAGTTTCTTGTCGTTTATTTCCTATTAACGACCACTTCCTGTGCGTCTTATTCTTATCAATGAGACATCCTGTCTCTGTATGATTGGTATTGTAGGGTGAAAACTAATTTCCGCCTATTAGCCAATCATTACGATAATTGTAAGCCGAAGCGTACAGTAGCTAATAAAATCCAAGCATTCAACAAAAAACGGAATCAAAAGATTCCGTTTCTACATTTATATGAGTTTAGAAATGAATATCTACACCAACATAAGGCCCTTTAAAGTCAAATTTAATGTCATTTTTAGTATGATTGCTTTCGTAGTCATCGAATTTCACGTCTAAGATGCGATAGCCTGCTTTTAAGCCAACATCGACGAGTAAATTATCAACAAAATTGTATTGTAATTCGGCTTGTGCATCAGTGATTTGCATATCATCAAAGTTGCTGTACAGCACTTCGGCTTTCGCACTTAAACCTGTAAACGGCAATTTCACGCCTGCTGAACCATAGATCACAGGAACTGTTTTATCAATTTGTGTTTTGGTTAATGCGAGTGTTTTCACATCGCCATTAAAGGTACTTGCGCCCACACCGATATCTGCATCGACAATATTGTCTAAAATTTCATAATATAAGATGAAATCGGCATGGTCGATGTCCAAGTCATAAACAGTTTGTCCCGCGACTTCATTTTCAGTTTGTGTTTTTAAATTCACGTAGCGAATTTTTGCATTTGGAATTAATGGAACTGGATGTTCAATCGCCACAGAAATCTGCGCTGCACCTTTGCGGTCAAGGTCTTGGTCATCGAGTGCGGTCTGCGCTGCCATATTGGCTTGACCGTCATAGTTCCAGAAACTTGCATCTGCTTTAACACCAACTACATCGGCTTGTGCAACACCACAAAGGCTTATTCCTAAAGCAAGCATGGATATTTTTAATATTTTCATGGTATGACTCTAATCCTGATCAAACAAAGTAACGAATTGTTGTGAATTCATCTGCGAATGGGCGAATCATATAGTGATCTTTAAAAATATGCAGTAGTCTAAATTTATATTTTTGCAAAGAGTATTGGCGATGGCGGAGCTAAAAAAATTGATTGATTATCCTTTATATGTCGCAGGTAAAGCGGTCACGACAGGTCAATGGTTAGACGTTTCTGATAAATATCAACATAGCGTATATGCCCGTGTAGCTTTGGCGGATGAGAAAGTGTTAGAGAAAGCGATTGCCGCATCGGTTAAAGCAGAAGCAGAAATGGCAGCACTCAAACCATTCCAAAAACAAAAAATTTTGCTGCATTGTGTAAAACGGTTTAATGAATTACGTGATGAACTGACTGAAATTCTCATTGCTGAAGGCGGTAAGCCACGTGGTGCAGCCAGTGCCGAAGTAGAACGTTTGATTAATACTTTTCAGTTGGCAGCCGATGCCGTGACGCAGATTGAGGAGGGCAGTGTATTACCTTTAGCGGTCACGCCTGCCGCCGCACGCTTTCGTGGCATGGTGAAACATGTGCCGATTGGTGCTGTATCACTGATTAGCCCCTTTAATTTTCCTTTGAATTTAGTGGCGCATAAAATTGCACCCGCTATTGCTGCTGGTTGTCCTTTTGTGTTGAAACCTGCCAGTTTGACACCCATTAGTGCGTTAAAAATTGCCCAAGTTTTAGCTGAAACCGATTTACCCAAAGGGTCGTGGTCGGTCTTACCATGTGAGCGTCAAGCAGCAGATATTTTAGTGACCGATGACCGTTTTAAAATGTTGAGTTTTACTGGTTCTGACCAAGTTGGTTGGGACATGAAAGCACGTGCAGGTCGTAAAAAAGTCACTTTGGAGTTGGGTGGTAATGCTGCGGTGTTAATTGAAGCCGATGCGGTGATTGATGATGCTTTAATTGATCGTTTAATTGCAGCGGCTTATGGTCATGCAGGTCAAGTGTGTATCAGCGTACAACGGATTTTGATTCATGCAGACATTTATGCTGAAGTGAAAAAGAAACTCATCGCAAAATTGAAAAAAATTAAGGCTGATGATCCAGCGCTTGACACCACATTGGTGGGCCCAATGATCAAAGAGGCGGAAGCCATTCGCCTGAAAAAATGGTTAGATAAAGCCGAGAAAAAAGGCACTAAAATATTAATTGGCGGTAGGTTAAGCGGGGTGATGTTTGAACCCACTTTACTGGAAAATGTCGATGCCAAACTGGAAATTTATAAAGATGAAGCCTTTGGCCCGATTGTCATTTTAGAAAAATATCAAGATTTTGAACAAGGTATTGCGAAGATTAATCAAAGCCGCTTTGGTTTACAGGCAGGTGTGTATACGCAAAACCTGAATAAAATGTTGTATGCATGGGATCATTTACATGTTGGTGGCGTGATTATTAATGATGTGCCGACGTTTCGTGTCGACAATATGCCCTATGGCGGTGTTAAAGATTCGGGCCTAGGGCGGGAAGGCATTCATTCGGCAATTCGAGATATGCAAGAACAACGACTATTGGCGATTAAGCAATAACACGTTATTAGATGGATTTAATTTATAGGAGCACGGCTGAATCAAACTCATTAAATTGACCATTTGGTCAAAATGTGTAGGTGTTTGAAAAACCGTTATTTGTTCGGTCAATGCATATAGACAGAAATAATAATGACTGTCATAGAGAACAAAAAAGGGTAGGATTCAATCATTCGGAGGTTGAAACTTCCTGTAATCCCAACATTTTATGACACTTTTCATGGCAGTAAGAGTATAAAAACAAACGCTGCTTGATCGGTGTTCATGATTCATATTTAGGTGTTTTATGACAGAATCTCGTGAGAACTGGACATCACGATCTGGTTTTATTATTGCAGCGGTGGGTTCAGCTGTCGGTTTAGGCAATATTTGGCGGTTTCCCTATGTTGCCTATGAAAATGGTGGTGGGGCATTCCTTATTCCCTATTTACTGGCATTGATTACTGCTGGTTTGCCGCTTTTATTTTTAGATTATGCAACAGGACATCGCAGTACGGGTTCTCCACCAAAAGCCTATCGTGCTTTATTTAAAGGTGGTGAAACGCTGGGCTGGTGGCAGGTCTGTGTCTGTATCATCATTGGTTTGTACTACGCCAGCGTACTGACGTGGGCGGCGAGCTATATTTATTTCTCGATTGGGCAGGCGTGGGGTAGCGATCCTGAAAGTTTCTTCTTTAACACCTATCTACAAACCTCGAAAGCGACTGGTTTCGATTTACAGTTTGTCAGCCATTTGTTCTGGCCAATCGTTGGTATTTGGGCACTGACCTTAGTCATTTTGTATGGTGGGGTAAAGAAAGGCGTGGAATTATCCAATAAGATTTTCATGCCGTTATTATTCGTATTATTCACTTTGCTTGTAATTCAATCCTTACGTTTACCGGGTGCGGTGCAAGGCTTAAATGCCTTTTTCACTCCAAACTGGTCAGCGATGATGGACTATAAAGTGTGGTTAGCCGCTTATGGTCATACCTTCTTCTCGTTATCTGTTGGTTTCGGGATCATGGTGACCTATTCTTCTTACTTAAAGCCAAAAACTAATTTAACTGGTTCGGGCTTGATTGTCGGTTTTGCCAATGCATCCACTGAAATTTTGGCAGGGATTGGTATTTTTGCTGCACTCGGTTTTATGGCACATGCGGCAGGTAAAGAAGTTCAAGATGTAGTCAGTGGCGGAATTGGCTTGGCGTTCATCGCCTTTCCGAAAATCATTTCGAGTTTAGGCGCGGGCGCAGATTTATTTGGCTTACTGTTCTTCTCGTCATTGTTTGTGGCGGGTATTTCTTCGATGGTCAGTATTTTGGAAGTGCCAATTGCCGCAATGCAAGATAAGCTGAAATGGAGTCGCAAAAAAGCCGTCACGATTATCGGTGGCGGAAGCGCGCTGGTTTCGGTGATTTTATTCTCAAGTGTCAATGCGATTAAACTGGTCGATATTGTTGATCACTTCATCAATAACATCGGAATCATCGGTGGTGCGTTATTGTCAATTATCAGTGTGGCATGGTTTAAACGTGCTGCGCTGCGAGAACTGCGTGACCATGTTAATCGTATTTCGACCATTCAATTGGGCAAAGGTTGGGATTTCACCTTAACCGTGATCACCTCATTGATCTTGTTAACCACCTTGAGCATGACCATTTTTAGCTTAGTGAAAAATGGTTACGAAAGTTATAGCATGGGCTTACAAGGCATTTTTGGATGGGGCAGCGTGATCTTCTGTGCTGTTGTTGCAATCGTACTTAGCAAAATGAAAGATCGCTAGGAGAGCCAATATGAATACTTCAGCAATCGTGATGATGGTGATTTCCATGCTGTTCTTATGGGGCGGATTGGCGTTGTCTATTCTGCACTTAAGCAAAAATCCAGAAGAATTGGATGAGGTTCTGGAAGAAGTTAAAGATCAACATACGCTTTAGAGAAATAAAAAAACAGCCCAATTTATTGGGCTGTTTTTACATGGAGATTACGAAAAATTATCTGTATTTCTGCGCGCCGAATCAGTCGTTTATAACGGGATTGGGATGATGCAACAGAATGCGGTGGTAATTGGTCGATTTGGGTCAGAAGCCAAAATTTTTGCTGCATCGTGGCAACTGGAGAATTGTTGATAGATGTCGGGTATTCCTGAAATTAAACCCTGATTTTGGATAATGCTTTTGACTGCACCTGAACAGGTTGAACCGCCATGCAGTTGACCTGCGGCACATTTAAAGCCTTTGATCGGTGATAAATAATGTTGATAGCTTTCAATGGTTTTGATCGCGAGTGTATTGGTTATTCGAGTTAGAGTTGGCATGTTAAGTCCTTATTATAATTTGATCTGAACCATTTAAAGTAACCGATTCGCTCGAAACTTTTAGTTAAAGCTTGTTCATGTTTGATAGTGAAAATGCAGCAAAAAAACAGAAATCTAACCTTCTAAAAATATCGAGTTGGTCTGAATAAAAAAGCAGGCTTCAACGCCTGCTTTCTATTAAGCTAATTTCTGAATCTGACAATAATAAAACCCATCGCCATGATCAGGTGTCGGGAACAATTGGCGGCCGTGAATTTGCTCAATCCCCCAATCTGCTTCTATCTTCACTTCTTTGGCATCTGCATGTTGTGCGAAGAAGTGTTGCATTTGCTGTTCATTTTCAGCTTTTAAAATAGAACAGGTGATATACAGCAAGGTGCCGCCCACTTTCAGTTGTTTCCACATGTGTTCCAAAATCTGCTGTTGTAATTCAACGGTTTGTTGGATGTCGGTCGAATGACGAAGTAACCGAATGTCTGGATGGCGACGCAGCACTCCAATTGCTGAACAAGGGGCATCTAACACGATGCAATCTACAGGTTCAGGTGCTTCCCATGTGGTGGCATCGGCAGTCAAAATTTCAACTTCAGTATATTGATTAAGTTCGAGACGTTCTAAGTTTTCAGCCACGCGAACTAAACGTTTTGCATCATGATCCAACGCAATCAGTTTCTTTGGGGTAAATTTTTCGAGGATGTGTGCGGTTTTACCGCCCGGCGCGGCACAGGCATCGACCACCAATTTATCATCTAAGTTGGGTAAAAGCGTCGCGCACAATTGGGCATGCTCATCTTGAACTGAGAAACCGCCTTCTTCGAAACCTGGTAAATGGGTAATATTCCCCGTTTGTTCCAAAACAATACCCACATCTGAAAGCATGCATGCACGAGCATCAATCTGTTCTTCATCCAAAATTTCTAGATATTCGTCACGACTGATTTGACGCTCATTGACACGAAGTGTCAGCGGGGCGACGTGTTTTAAATTTTGACAGATTTCATCAACCTGATCAGCCCAATCCCTTTTAAGCCGCTTGAATAGCCAACTTGGTAAACCATGCATATTATTCAAAGCGGTTTCAAATTCAGATGTTTCACGTGAAACACGACGGAGGATGGCATTCACCACACCACTCATCGGTTCAAAACCGAGTTGTTTCGCCGCATCTACAGTTTCAGAAATTGCAGCATGTGCAGGAATACGGGTACATAAAATTTGATATAAACCCAAATATAAACAACTTTCTAGCGCTTCATTGTCTAAGGGTTTGGTGAGCAATGGCAAGGTAATGGCTTTTAAAGAATGCCACTGACGTAAACAACCTAATGTCAGTTCATGATATAAACCACGGTCGCGTTCAGAAACAATATTGAGGTGCTGATTCAAAACGGAATTCAAAGATTGCCCATTTTGAACAGCGACAAGTGTTTTGACCACTTGTGCACGCAAATTCAAATGTTTTGCAGAAGATTGAATTTGGCTCATGCGAATATATTTCCTACTGAAAGTTTATGGCTTTGTATAATTTGTACAGGATTTAGTGATTTGCCACCTGCCCATTGCAGGCTAGTTAAACACACCGCAGTGTTGTCAGCACACGCCACATGAACACCGTATTTATCCATGGCAAGGATTTCGCCGACTTGCGCATCTGTTTTGCTGTGTTCAGAGATTTTAGAACCCCAAACGCGTAAGGCATTGTTTTCATCCAATTGAATAAACGCCACAGGCCAAGGATTGAAGGCACGGATATTACGGTCGATTTGCGTTGCATTTAAACACCAATCAATTTTCGCTTCAGCCTTTACTAATTTGTGTGCGTAGATGGTTTGGGCTTCATCTTGCACTTCACGTTTTTCAAGAAAGTTTTGTAGACTTTGTTCTGATTCAAGTACAGCACAAATCGCGTCCGCCCCTTGAGCCGCAAGTTTGTCATGTAAGCTTGAAGAAGTATCTTCTGCCGTAATCGGACACGTGGTTTTATACATCATGTCGCCAGTATCCAAGCCTGCTGCCATTTTCATGATGGTAATCCCTGTTTCGGTATCGCCTGTGGCAATCGCGCGTTGAATGGGCGCAGCCCCACGCCAGCGCGGCAGCAGTGAACCATGAATATTCAGGCAACCGTACTGCGGCATATCTAAAACCGCTTGCGGTAAGATCAAACCATAAGCAGCTACGACCATCACATCGGCACCGAGTGCAGCGAGTTCTTGCTGAGCCGCCAAGCCTTCTTCCGTTGAGGCTTTAAAATGCAAAGGTTGATACACAGGCAAGTTGTGTTCCAGTGCCAGTTGTTTCACTGGGGACGGCGTTAATTTCTGTCCGCGCCCCGCTTTGCGGTCGGGTTGAGTATAAACCGCAATAATTTGGTGGGAGGTTTTGAGTAATGCTGCCAATGCTGTTGCGGCAAATTCAGGCGTACCCGCAAAAATGATTTTCACAAAGACCATCCAAAGAAATTCTGTTTCAAATTATAAGCGAAAAAGCCAGTAGCCCCTAATTCATCACAATCCATTGTGTTGGGTAAAAAGTTCCACTTTGTGAACAGCCCTTAAAGCTTAAGTTGTAGTATGATGGAGTTAACTTAGTCTCATTTCGCCCGAGAGAATTTTTGATTTATCTCTCCTGCACACACTTGTTGGGAATACAAAATGCCTGATTATCGTTCGAAAACATCAACACATGGAAGAAATATGGCTGGCGCGCGTGGTTTATGGCGCGCGACGGGGATGAAAGATGAAGATTTTGGCAAGCCAATTATTGCGGTGGTCAACTCATTTACCCAATTTGTGCCTGGACATGTGCATTTGAAAGATTTAGGTCAATTGGTGGCGCGAGAAATCGAAGCTTCTGGCGGTGTGGCAAAAGAATTTAATACCATTGCCGTGGATGACGGGATTGCAATGGGGCATGACGGGATGCTGTATTCACTACCATCGCGTGATTTGATCGCCGATTCAGTCGAATACATGGTCAATGCACACTGTGCCGATGCAATGGTGTGTATCTCGAACTGTGACAAGATCACCCCGGGTATGCTGATGGCGGCGATGCGCTTAAATATCCCAGTGGTATTTGTGTCTGGCGGGCCGATGGAAGCGGGTAAGGTCAAATTCCGTGGCGATGAAAAAGCCATTGATTTGGTTGATGCCATGGTGGTTGCGGCTGACGAAAGCTACACCGATGAAGAAGTAGAAGCTTTTGAGCGTTCAGCTTGTCCAACCTGTGGTTCATGCTCAGGCATGTTTACTGCGAACTCGATGAACTGTTTAACCGAAGCATTAGGTTTATCTTTGCCGGGCAATGGTTCAATCGTAGCAACCCATGCCAACCGTGAAAAACTGTTCTTACGCGCAGGTCGCTTAGTGGTTGAATTGGCAAAACGCTATTATGAACAAAACGATGACAGTATTTTGCCACGTTCAATTGCCACCAAAGCCGCGTTTGAAAATGCCATGACACTTGATATTGCCATGGGTGGTTCAACCAATACGGTATTGCATTTACTTGCGGCGGCGCACGAAGCCGAAGTCGATTTCAGCATGGACGATATTGACCGTTTATCACGTCATGTACCGGTGCTATCGAAAGTCGCCCCTGCCAAATCAGACGTGCATATGGAAGACGTACATCGTGCAGGTGGGATCATGGCAATTTTAGGCGAACTAGATCGCGCCAATTTACTCAATACTTCATGCCCAACGGTACACGAGCCAACGTTAAAACATGCTTTGGACAAGTGGGATATTATGCGTACTGAAGATGCAGATGTGTATGAGTTTTATCGTTCATCACCGGGCGGTATTCCAACCCAAGTCGCATTCTCACAAAATCGTTATTATTCGACTTTAGATGGCGACCGTGAACATGGCGTGATTCGTAGTGCTGAACACGCTTTCTCTCAAGATGGTGGTATCGCCGTCCTGTATGGCAACATTGCGGTAGATGGTTGTATCGTTAAAACCGCTGGGGTAGATGAGTCGATTCTAACTTTCACAGGTACCGCTCGTGTATTTGAAAGCCAAGATAGCGCCGTCGAAGCGATTTTAGATCATAAAATTGTGGCAGGGGACATTGTGGTGATTCGCTACGAAGGTCCACGTGGCGGGCCGGGTATGCAAGAAATGCTGTATCCAACCAGTTATTTGAAATCGAAAGGTTTGGGTAAAGACTGTGCTTTGGTGACCGATGGTCGTTTCTCAGGTGGTTCGTCTGGCTTGTCGATTGGTCATGTGTCACCAGAAGCAGCTGAAGGTGGCGCAATTGGTTTGGTTGAAGATGGTGATATTATTGAAATTGATATTCCAAACCGTCATATCCACTTGAAAGTAGATGATGCGATTTTGGCACATCGTCATCGCATTCAGGAAGAAAAAGGCTGGCATCCAGCGGAAGAGCGTAAGCGTAAAGTATCTAAATCATTGAAAATTTATGCTCAGCACTCGACCAGTGCTGCCAAAGGTGCAGTACGAGTTTTGTAACACGATTAAGTCCCTCTTTACGATAAGAGGGACTTTTTTTGATTATCATATAAAATATATTTAATTCTCATTTGCCACTCAACCTGAGAACATCATCTTTAATACTATAAATTAATTACGCTGAGAGGCTATTAAAATGTCTTTGTTACGCCGTTGGTTTGATCCCATCCGATCGCGTTGGTTTTATCAGAAACCTTCTCGTCAGGCGGTATTACCGACGGAACAAGGTCTCAGTATTTATTTGCGTCTGGATGATGTGTATAGCTACTTGGCGGTACAACAACTCGATCAGCTCAATGACATTTTGAGCGATGAATTAAAACCACTTAAAGTCATTATTTCTAGCCAAGCCGCCGAAGCACCGAACGGTATGTCGCAGCAAGATTGGCAAAGCTATTGTTTAAATGATGCCAAGATTCTCGCCAAACAGCACCGTTTTGGTTTTGATGATACCCCTGAAATTCCAAGTGAAGAAGCCTTAAAGCAAGCGGAAACGATTCTTAGAAATACGCCTTTACGCGAGCAAAATTTCTTACATTTGCTTGAAGATGTATTTCATATGTTGTGGCAACAACAATATGGCAAATTAAGAACACTGTATGCGATGGCAAGCCAACAGCACAGTGCGCAAGATTATCCTGAACGTATTTTTAATGATGTGCCTGTAGCAGCCAGTTATTTTGAGTTTGGCGAACGTAAATATCATGCGGTTGATGATTTATTGCGTCTGACGCGCCGTTTAAAGCAACAGAAATTATTAACAGGCAATCCAATTTTCTTGATTAATCATATCGAGTGGCGTGAACACTTGATTAATGATGGCGAGGCTTTGAACGAAGTTCAAGCGTTGCATCCTGAACTGGATTTGTATATTGCCCTAGAAGACCCGATGAGTTGGTTATTACTCGCATATATTAAAGAAGAATTGGCGAATTATTATAATATTCAACTCAAAGTCTATCCGCTCAGCTACCAAGGGCATGACTGGTTTGACTGGGGTTTAGCGACGCGGGTATCTAAGCGAACACAGGTGGCATTTACGCCATTTTGCCGTCCAGATGCTGAAGCATCCTTTGAAATGGCGCGGCTGTTTTATAGTGTGCCAGAAGAGCAACAGATCGAGGCGATCCATCGAATTTTAAGAATGGTATGGACACGTGGTAAAGATTTATCGTTTGGCGCACATTTTCAACGGATGCAAAAGCGCCTAGAAATTGAAAAGATGACTGAGCAAGATGTAAGCGCTTTACTTAAGCAAAATGATGAATTATGCCAACAGAAACATCAGCCTGATTTGCCTGTTTTAGAATTACGGATTGATGGGCAAAGCTATGTGTTTAATAGTTTGTATCGAGTGTGGATGATCGAAAGTATTATTAGTAATGTGTTAGAAGAAAAATATAAGCAACAAAGCCAAGATCTCGTTGATCTTGAGCAACAAAAAATTTGAATCACAGCCATTTAGAAAACGAATCAAAAAGGAATAGACATGGGAACTTGGTCACATGAACCGTTTGGCAATGACACGGCAAATGATTGGGCGTATGAATTAGAAGATACGACGGATTTTTCGGTGATTGATGCCACGCTTCAAACAGCATTGGATGAAGGTCAGGAAGATTTGGATGCAGACCTTGCCATGGAAGCAATTGCGGCAATTGAAGTATTAGCAAAAAGCTTGGGTCATGGTACACAAACGGATGTGTATACCGATAAAGTAGATGAATGGGTTGATCGCATTAGCCTAAAACCAAGTGCGGATTTATTACAAAAAGCAGAGCAGGTTTTGGCTTTGGTCGCATCCGATCATTCAGAACTTAAAGAATTGTGGCAGGAGTCAGAAGAATACGAGCTTTGGGCGAACAACCTTCAGCAGCTCAACACCATCCTGCATTCAGAAAAATAATGCTAAAAATAAGGCAGCTTCGGCTGCCTGATCTGTTAGGTTTTATCTTTTAAACTAAACAATAAATTGAGCAAAATTGCAGCAAATGTTGCTGTTCCAATGCCACCCAAATTAAAGCTACCAAACAATAATTCAAAATTTCCTGCACCTAGAATAATCGTCACTGCAGCGATCATCAGGTTTTTATTGTTAGAGAAATCGACTTTATTTTCGATCCAAATTTTCGCGCCTGCAATGGTAATTAACCCAAAGACCACGATTGATGCACCTGTTAAAACTGCAGTTGGAATGGTGTTAATCACTGCGCCAAACTTCGGTGAAAGTCCCAAGAAAATGGCAAAGATTCCTGCAATCACAAACACGATGGTCGAGTAGACACGAGTGACTGCCATCACGCCGATATTTTCGCCATAGGTGGTCATGCCCGGTGCGCCGACACTGCCTGATAGGGTCGTGGCTAAACCATCAGCGACAAAGGCTTTACCCAGTTGAGGAGTCAGGTTTTCACCTGTCATGGCACTCACTGCTTTAATATGACCTAAGTTTTCCGCCACTAAAATTAATGCGACAGGCGCAATAATGAGCATTGCTTTTAAGTCAAAGATGGGCTGGGAAAACTGCGGAATTCCAAACCACGAGGCTGCTGCAATTTGAGAAAAATCAATCGGTTTGCCATAACCTAAAACATTGCTAGAAATCGCGTAAATCGTATAAGCAATTAATAAACCTACGAGCAGTAATAACCGCTGTAATAGTCCTTTGGTGAAAACGGCAATCATCCCCATACTTAAAACAGTAATGAGCGCCATCCACATTTCAAAAGGCTGACCCGCCACGCTTTTAATGGTTACAGGTGCAAGGTTTAAGCCGATAATCATAACCACCGCGCCTGTGACCACAGGTGGCATTAGTTTTTCAATCCAACGCGTACCTGTCAGCATCACCGCAAAGCCAATCAAGGCATAAAAAATACCACAGGCGATAATTCCGCCTAATGCAACGGCCAGATTAGGGTTTGCACCTGAGCCTGTGATATGACCTGTCGCCACAGCCACCACGCCAATAAAGGCAAAACTTGAACCTAAGTAACTCGGAACGCGTCCGCCTGTGATCAGGAAAAAAAGAATGGTACAGATGCCTGACATCAAAATCGCAAGGTTGGGGCTAAACCCCATCAACAAAGGCGCAAGTACGGTTGCACCAAACATGGCAAAAGCGTGTTGAACCCCCAACACCGCACTTTGCAAAGGTGGTAAATATTCGTTAGTCGCAACAGGGCGGTTGTCATTTTTACCCTGATACGGTTGCCATTTTGGAAACCAATTTGACATAGATAAAGCTCATGCAATGTTGTGACTTATGATACGCGTTCTTATTTCAGTGTTCAGCGATTTTTTAGATTATTGCTTGAATCCACCGAACTATTAACCTGTATTTCTTAAACCTGCGGCAATCCCCGTAATACTGACCATCAGGGCATGATCAACAGGGCTGTGTTCAGTTTGGTGTTCTGCTAAATATTCACGGCGACGCTTCATTAATTCAGCCTGTAATAAGTGTAAGGGCAAGAGGTAGGGTTTACGCAATTGCATGGATTGATCCAATACCTCGTTATTGCTGAGCAGTTTCGATTCATCTTTAAGCGATAATAAGGTGTCGACTGCATTTTGTAGGCGTTGCCTTAATTCAATGCCTAAAATTTTTAATACAGGGTCATCGGTCAAGTGTGATTCATAGTACAGGGCAATATCGCTATCCGATTTAGACAATACCATTTCCAACATATCAATTAAGGTTTGGAAATAAGGCCATTCAGCCAGCATTTCATCTAGTGTGTTTTGATGTTGCGCATGCACCTGTTGAATCGCCGTGCCAGTACCAAGCCATGCAGGTAACATCAGGCGAATTTGTGTCCATGCAAATACCCACGGAATAGCACGCAGTGATTCAATGCCCCCACCGACTTTGCGTTTGGCGGGGCGAGAACCTAAGGGCAGCATTTGCAATTCCAACTCTGGTGTTACCGTGCGTAAATAACGAACGAAGTTAGGGTCTTGCCGCACGGTTTTCCGATAAACCTGTACCGATAAATCGGTCATTTGTGTCATCAGATCCCGCCATTCTGCTTTGGGTTCGGGAGGAGGTAAAAGCGTGGCTTCTAAAGTAGCAGCGGTATAGATTTCTAAATTTTGTAAGGCAATACCTTCCAAGCCAAATTTAAAACGAATCATTTCACCTTGTTCAGTCACGCGAATCGCACCCGAAATTGAACCAGGTGGTTGGGAAAATAGCGCTTGTTGTGTTGGTGCACCGCCTCGGCTAATGGACCCACCACGACCATGAAACAAGGTCAATTGCACGCCATGCTGTTTGGCAACCGCAGTCAGTTCTTCCTGTGCCCGATACTGTGCCCAATTGGCGGACATAAAGCCTGCATCTTTGGCTGAATCTGAATAGCCGATCATCACCTCATGTTTCGACTGAATGTGCTGTTTGTACCAGTCCATGGCAAATAAAGTCTGCATGGTTTGAGCAGCACCGTCTAAATCTTTCAAAGTTTCAAATAAGGGAACCACACGTAAAGGCTGTTGTATGCCGGCTTCTTTTTGTAATAACAACACCGCAAGCACATCACTCGGATATTCCGCCATGGAAATAATATACGCACCCAAACTCTCTGTTGGTTGCGCTGCTAAAGTACGCATGGTGGCAAATACTTCGAGCACTTCAGGATGTTGAATCAGTTCATCCTCAGCCGCTTTAAAAGATGGAGGTAACAGTGGGCGTTTATTTTGCAGCTCTTGAATGAGGAAGTTTTGACGTTTTGATTCGTCCCAAGATTCAAAATTGCCCAAACCCAAGTATTCGGTAATGGCGGAAATGGCTTGGCGATGTCGTCCTGACTCTTGGCGAATATCTAGTTTTAACAGTTCAATGCCGAAGCAATTCACTCGATAGATCAAGCCTAGCAATGAACCATTGGCGATTTCAGCTAAATTACATTCAACGAGAGAGCGATAACACAACAGTAAGGGCTGTAGCAGTTCATCTTTATGCGTAATGAAATCACGATCATCTACGTCACCGCCTTTTAAGCATTGTGCTAATCCATCACGCGTGGCTTTCATGCGGTTCCACGTGGAACGTAAATACTCGCGATAAGGTTCAGGGTGGCTACCGCCTAAAGCTTGGTTAAGTTCTTCGGAACAAGTCTGAATCGAGAGCTCCCAACGCAAGTTTTCAAGATCACGTAGATATAAATCTGCCGCCTGCCAACGAGACAGCCACAGCACTTCTTGCGTCACGGCATGAGTAACATTGGGGTTGCCATCACGGTCGCCCCCCATCCACGAGGCAAAACGAATCGGTGCAATATCCAAGGGCAGGCTTTGCTGACAATGTTGTTGAGTCAGTTCATTTAAATCCCTCACGAATTTCGGCACAGCATTCCACAAGGTTTGTTCAATCGTGGCAAAGCCCCATTTTGCCTCATCGACAGGTGTTGGACGATGTTGCCGAATTTCATCGGTTTGCCATGCTGAACTGACCAATTGTTTTAATGTGGCAAGCGTGCTTTGACGTTCTCTGGGCGTGAGCTTTTGTTGATCCAACTGCGATAAGCAATCGCTAATATCATCATATTTTTGAATTAAGGTACGACGGCTGACTTCGGTCGGATGTGCCGTGAGCACCAACTCAATGTTCAAATCACAAATTTGCTGGAACAGTTTTTGGGGTTGAATCTGTTGATTTTTGAGTTTTTCAAATAAATGCGGCAGTGGATTGGGACTAGGTGATTGTTGATCAAACTCAGCTTCACGACGCTGCCGTACCACATGGTATTGTTCAGCAATATTGGCAAAGTTGAGAAAGTGAGAAAAGGCGCGAGTGAGTGGCAAAATTTCTTCATCTTTTAAGCCGAGAAACAGTTGTTCGAGTTGTTTTTCTGCTTCAATTTGACCATCACGTGCACCTTTGGCTAAAGCACGAATTTGCTCAACTTGATTATATAAATTTTGTCCTGCGTGCTGTTTGAGGGTTTCACCGAGCAAATTGCCCAAGAGTCGAACATCTTCACGTAAAGGCGCCGTGATGTGTTGATTCATTTTATTGTCCTAGTTTTTGTTCTGCTTTGACTATAACGCGATTGCAACAGATTCCAAGTAAAGAAATGAAATAAAACAAATTACAGGTGATATTTAAGGAGAAAAATTTCAACGGCATCGCGAATAGTTTTTTCAATTTCAACTGCGGAAGGGACGCTTGCTAGCCCAAGCAAGACGCGATGATGATAGACGCCCAGCAGCAAGGAGATGATTAAGGCAGTTTGTTTTGTGCAGTCATCTGCGCGAATAAACTTGAGGTCGATGGCTTGCTGAAAAAAATCACACCAGACCACTTGCATACGCATGTGAGAGGCATTAAAAAATTGTTCGGTTAAAGGGCTTTGGTCGGCAGCCAAATCAAACAATAATCGATCTAATTTTATCGCTTCGGGTAAATAAATAATCCCTAATGCACGTTCACACATTAAATATAGGGCATGTTCAAAATTTGTTTCTGCAGTCAGAACAATTTCTTTGGCGCAAATAGACTCTTCACAACTTCTTTCAATGGCACAAATAAATAGGTTACCTTTATCTTGAAAATGGTTGTACACCGTCAATTTCGAAACACCTGCCTCCAAAGCAATTTGATTCATACTGGTAGCGTGATAGCCCATTTTTAGAAAAATAGATGTAGCCGCCTGTAAAATTTTGGCTCTTTTTTCTAAATCTTTCGGGCGACCACTATTAATCTGCACGCTTCATTTTCCTATTAATTTATTTAAAAATTAGGTGGATAGATTTAATTTCCAATTAATGTACTTGCGGGTATATTAATTAAAAAATAAACAATTTATGATGATACACATATTGTGCCTTAAAAAACCAATTTGAATAAGAGCGAAAAACCATGAATCTGCTAAATCCTGTTGTTGTGGGGCTGCTGGTGTTGAGCAGTATCACCTTAACCGCTTGCCATAAAGATGTTGCCAAAACTGAAGAAATTCCTTATGTGATGGTGGCACAACCGAGTCAGAATCAGCTTGATCAGAAAAGTTATGCGGGCAATGTGCAAGCCAAACAACAAACGGCTTTGGCATTTCGGGTTGGCGGACAAATTACCGAACGCTATGTTGATGTGGGCGATCGCGTCAAAGTTGGGCAAGTCTTAGCCAAATTGGATGTGAAGGATGCCCAATTACAACTGAATGCAGCTCAAGCTCAACTGGATAGCGCACAAGCTGCGGCGAACATTGCAGCTCAAGAGTATCAGCGTTATCAGCAGCTCTTGCCTGTAAACGCAGTGAGTCGTTCGCAATTCGATGCAATCAAAAATCAGTATCAATCTGCACAAGCTACCTTAAAACAGGCGCGTGCCAATCAACAAGTTTCTGCCAATCAAACAGGTTATAACCAATTAATCTCTAATAAAAACGGTGTGATCACTGCGCGTCAAATTGAAGTTGGACAAGTAGTGGCTGCTGGACAAGCAGCGTATCAATTGGCGATTGATGGCGAGCGAGAAGTCATTTTTGGCGTACCTGAACAAGCAGTCAATCACATTCAAGTCGGTCAATCGGCATGGGTTACCTTATGGTCGCAACCTGAAGCTCGGCTCGCGGCACGAGTTCGTGAAGTCTCACCTGCGGCAGATCAATCGAAAACGTTTAGCGTCAAAGTGTCTTTATTAGAAGGTCAATCGACCGTTCAGCTAGGACAAAGTGCACGGGTATTTTTTGTCGAAAAGGCTAACAGTACATTAAATGTGCCTTTATCCAGTGTGACCGCAACCGATCAAAATGCTTATGTTTGGGTGGTCAGTGCCAATCAAACTTTACGTAAAGTTCCTGTGACTTTAGGAGCGTACGGACGTGAGAGTGTACCGATTCTATCGGGCTTAAAAGCCAGCGATTGGGTCGTGGTCGGTGGTGTACATTTATTGCGTGAGCAACAAAAAATTCATCCTGTTGATCGGGAAAATCGCGAAGTTTCGATTAAAAAAGGAGCTTAAGCATGCAATTCAACCTTTCTGAATGGGCACTCAAAAATAAAGGTTTAGTGCTTTATTTCATGCTTTTGCTCAGTGTTGTCGGAATGATTTCTTATTCCAAACTATCGCAAAGTGAAGACCCGCCGTTTACCTTTAAAGTCATGGTGGTACAAACCTATTGGCCTGGAGCGACGGCAAAAGAAGTTTCAACGCTAGTCACCGATCGCATTGAAAAGGAACTCATGACCACGGGGCAGTACGAACGTATTATGGCGTACTCTCGTCCGGGCGAGTCTTTAGTGACTTTTGTGGCGAAAGATTCTTACCGTTCCAGTCAAATTCCTGATGTTTGGTATAACGTCCGCAAAAAGGTCAATGATATTCGGCATCAACTCCCGAGTGGTGTGCAAGGCCCTTTTTTCAATGATGAATTCGGCGATACCTTCGGGAATATCTATGTACTCACTGGCAAAGACTTTGACTATGCGGTAATGAAAGAATATGCCGACCGTTTGCAGCTGCAATTGCAACGCGTGAAAGATGTCAGCAAGGTCAACCTCGTCGGCTTACAAGATCAAAAAATTTGGATTGAACTGTCCAATACCAAAGCGGTGCAACTCGGTGTGCCTGTGACGGCAATTCAAGAAGCTATTCAAAAACAAAACGAGATGGTGAGTGCGGGCTTTTTTGAAACAGGGACAGACCGCATTCAAATTCGCGTTAGTGGGCACTTAAACAGTGTCGATGAACTGAAAAAAATGCCGCTATTGGTCGGTGATAAAACCATTCAATTGGGTGATGTCGCCGAGATTCATCGAGGCTTTAGTGAACCTGCACAGCCACGTATGCGCTTTATGGGCGAAAACGGCATTGGTATTTCGGTGTCGATGCGTAAAGGCGGCGACATTATCGCACTGGGCAAAAACCTAGAAACCGAATTTAACAGTCTACAAAAAACCTTGCCTTTGGGTATGAAACTGCAAAAAGTGTCTGATCAACCTGTTGCGGTGGAGCGCAGTATTCATGAGTTTTTAAAAGTCTTAACTGAAGCAGTGATTATTGTCCTGTTGGTGAGCTTTTTCTCACTGGGTTTCCGTACAGGTTTGGTGGTGGCGTTGTCCATTCCACTGGTGCTTGCCATGACCTTTGCAGGGATGAGTCTATTTGATGTCGGACTGCATAAGATTTCATTGGGGGCGTTGATTCTTGCCTTAGGTTTGCTGGTTGATGATGCGATTATTGCCGTTGAAATGATGGCAATTAAAATGGAACAAGGCTATAGCCGACTGAAGGCCGCAGGTTTTGCTTGGCAAACCACCGCATTCCCGATGTTGACAGGAACCTTGATTACCGCCGCAGGATTCTTACCAATTGCGACAGCGCAATCAGGTACGGGTGAATATACACGTTCCATTTTCCAAGTGGTCACCATTGCGTTGATTGTGTCTTGGATTGCCGCCGTTTTATTTGTGCCTTATTTGGGCGAAAAATTATTGCCAGATTTTACTCAGCAGCATCAAAAAGCGGCATGGTATCTGCGCCTATGGGCAAAATTGCGTAAGCAGCCTGCGCCTGTAGTGCAAGCGCATGGGCAGCATCATGACCCGTATCAATCCAAGTTTTACCAATCTTTTCGCAATATCGTGGAAGTTTGCATTACCTATCGTAAAACAGTAATTGCTGTGACGGTCGGCATCTTTGTGTTATCTGTGGCGATGTTTAAAATCGTGCCACAGCAATTTTTTCCACCGTCTAATCGTGCCGAAATCTTGGTCGATTTAAAATTGGAAGAAGGTGCCTCGCTCACTGCGACTGAAAATGCGGTGAAGAAAGTCGAACAGTTTTTATCGAAGCAAAAAGGTATTGATAATTATGTCGCTTATGTCGGCACGGGTTCTCCACGGTTTTATTTGCCTTTAGATCAACAGTTGCCACAAGCAAGTTTTGCTCAATTTGTGGTGCTGGCGTCATCTTTAGATGATCGTGATGAAATTCGACGTTCTTTAGATCAACAAATCAAACAGTTATTACCCCAAGTCAGAACGCGCGTATCGCTACTGGAAAATGGGCCGCCTGTGGGTTATCCACTGCAATATCGCGTGTCGGGTGAAGATTTAACCACTGTGCGTTTATGGGCACAAAAAGTGGCAAAAGTCATGGGTGAGAACCCAAATACCACCAATGTACATTTGGATTGGGGTGAGCCAAGCAAAATCATCGACATTAAAATCGACCAAGACCGTGCGCGACAAATGGGTGTGTCTAGTTCAGATTTGGCCCAATTCTTAAATGCTTCAGTTACGGGCACGGTGATGAATCAATACCGTGAAAAACGTGAATTGATTGAAATTCGTTTACGCGGCGATCAATCGGAGCGAGCAGAAGTAAGTGCGCTGTCTAGTTTAGCGGTTCCGACCACACAAGGGACGACCGTTTCTTTGGCGCAAATCGCGACCATTGAACCGCGTTTTGAGGCGGGTTTAATTTGGCATCGTGACCGATTACCTACCATTACCGTACGTGCAGATATTCGTGGCCATTTGCAACCTGCAACGGTGGTTCAGCAGCTTGCAGATCAAATGCAAGTATTACGCGCTGACTTACCAAGTGGTTATTTACTTGAAGTGGGTGGAACGGTTGAAGAATCGGCGAAAGGTCAAAATTCAGTAAATGCGGGAATGCCATTATTCCTTGCTGTGGTAATGACATTATTGATGATTCAACTGCGCAGTATGTCACGTGCTACCATCGTGTTATTAACTGCACCATTAGGGTTAATTGGCGTGGTCGCATTTTTATTATTGTTCAATAAACCGTTTGGTTTTGTGGCGATGTTAGGAACCATTGCCTTGTCGGGCATGATTATGCGCAACTCACTGATTTTAATTGATCAGATTGAGCAAGATATTCTGTCGGGGCAGGCTGCATGGAATGCGGTGATTGATGCCACCATGCGCCGTTTCCGCCCAATTGTCTTAACTGCTTTGGCTGCGGTACTCGCTATGATTCCTTTATCGCGCAGTATTTTCTTTGGCCCGATGGCGGTCGCGATTATGGGCGGTTTGATTGTAGCCACCTTACTGACGTTATTTTTCTTGCCTGCACTCTATGCGGCATGGTTCAAGGTGAAAAAACCACAAACAAGTTAGAATTATTTTTTTGTGAATAAAGGTGCGAAATATTAAAAACTTCAATATAGTAGCATCTATATTTACAGATTAATGAAATGACAATTTCATTGCATGACGCACTTGGCATAATGCAGTGAATGAGGTGATATAGAGCATGGGGCAAGGCAATATTGAGCAACATCGTCGCTATATAGCGATTGCTTACTTATTCATGTTTTTTGGATTATTAACAATTGTGTTTGCCGCAATCGCTTATTTATTGGCGCGTAAGGTTGCGATTGTCGATGATACCGAAGTTTGGCTTCATGCGCATGCCCTCTGGATTATGCGTAATGTATTGCTATTTGCTGTAATGGCATCTTTTGCTGCTTTGTGGTTTATTCCGTTGTTCTTTGTTGCGTGGAACAGTGCCCAATGGGTGACTGCCATGACGGTTGCAGGGGTGGTTTTTTCAGCGGTTGCGTGGCTATTTTTGTTAAATGCATGGTTCAATGGTGTAGCTAAATATTTTAGAAATAAAGCTGTTTATTAATTTCCTCGCTTTTTTCTAAGCTTAACCTTGTAAATAAATTATATCGCCCCAATAAAGGCTCTGCTGACTTTATAAATAAAAAAGTCAGCAGAGCCTTTTTGTTTTTGTAAAGTTAGAATTTATTCCGTGTGGGAGCATCGCCAACCATGGCTAAACGTGATTATTATGAGGTTTTAGGCGTTTCAAAAACCGCAAGTGATGATGAGATCAAAAAAGCCTATCGTAAATTGGCGATGAAATATCATCCAGACCGTAACCCTGACAATGTTGAAGCAGAAGACAAATTCAAAGAAGCAGCTGAAGCGTATGAAATACTGTCTGATGGTGAAAAGCGCAGCATGTATGATCGTGCAGGACACAGCGCTTTTGAAGGCGGTTATGGCGGCGGCGGTGGTTTTGGTGGCGGATTTAGCGCAGAAGATATTTTTAGCCAATTTGGCGATATTTTTGGTGGAGCATTTGGCGGCGGTGGTCGTCAACAGCAACGTCAACGACGAGGTTCAGACCTACGTTATGTGATGGAACTGAGTCTTGAAGAAGCAGTCAAGGGCGTAAAAAAGACCATTACATTTACTGCGCCTGCACCGTGTGAAACCTGTGACGGTAAAGGTTCTAAAAACCCGAATGATGTCGAAACCTGTAAAACCTGTCAGGGTGCAGGTCAAGTGCGTATGCAACAAGGCTTCTTTTCGGTACAGCAGACGTGTAGTACCTGCCGTGGTCAAGGAAAAATTATTAAAAATCCATGCAAGAGCTGTCATGGTTCAGGCGTAGCAAACCGTCAACAAACCCTTGAAGTGACCATTCCAGCAGGGGTGGACAATGGTGATCGTGTACGCCTAACTGGTAAAGGTGAAGCGATTCGTGGCGGCCAAGCAGGCGATTTATACGTTGAAGTCGTGGTGCGTGAGCACGACATCTTCCAACGTGATGGTGCAGACTTGTATATGGATGTACCTGTGAGCATCGCTGATGCTGCTTTGGGTAAAGATATTGAAATTCCGACGCTCGAAGGCCGCGTCAGCTTAAAAATTCCAGAAGGTACGCAAACAGGCAAGTTGTTCCGTTTACGCGGCAAAGGTGTACGCCCAGTACGCAGCAGTATGATCGGTGATTTGCTCTGTCGTATTGTGGTTGAAACGCCAGTGAATTTGAATAGCCGCCAGCGTGAGCTATTAAAAGAATTACAAACTTCTTTTGATGGCGATGGACATGCCTCAACGCCGAAGAAAAAATCATTCTTTGATCGATTATTCGACTAATTGAAGTTAAGAAAAAACCTGCTTCGGCAGGTTTTTTTATGGAATTTTTAAGTCTAGGCACAGAGTTTTGCTATAGTATTGCCATTGTTTCAGTAAAAATTTGGAAAAAATCATGTCAACTTCTCCACGTATTGCAGTCTTGGGTGCAGGCGGACGCATGGGGCGTATCTTAATTCAAGCGGTAAAAGAAGCAGGTTATACACTTGCAGCCGCAATTGAGCGTCCTGAAAGCAGTTTAGTCGGCGCAGATGCAGGCGAACTTGCAGGCATTGGTCGCAATGGCGTCAAAATCGTGGGGAGTTTGAGTGAAGTATTAAAAGACTGTGACGTGGTGATTGACTTTACTGCACCCGCAGCCACAGAACAGCACCTGAAATTATGCCGTGAAGCAGGCGTGGCAATCGTCATTGGCACAACAGGGATGAATGATCAACAAAAAGCCTATTTAGATGAGACCGCAACGCAAACACCCGTGGTTTATGCAGCGAATTATTCTGTTGGTGTGAATGTTTCGATTAAATTATTGGAACTGGCGGCTAAAGTATTTGGCGATACGGTCGATATTGAAATTATTGAAGCGCATCATCGTCATAAAGTTGATGCGCCATCAGGTACAGCGTTAATGATGGGTGAAGCGGTTGCCGACACTTTAGGGCGCAACTTAAAAGAAGTTGCAGTCTATGGTCGGGAAGGCTACACAGGCCCACGTGATCGTCAAACCATTGGTTTTGAAACTATTCGTGGTGGCGATATTGTTGGTGAACATACCGTAATGTTTATTGGCGAAGGCGAGCGTGTGGAAGTCACACATAAAGCCACCAACCGCATGAACTTTGCGTCGGGTGCAGTGCGTGCAGCTGCTTGGGTGGTAGGACGTGAAGCACGTAAATATGACATGAAAGATGTGCTCGGTTTTAACGATATTTAAATATAAAATATTGTATTTTTGCCTTATAAAGAGCTTGTATGCTTGCATTTAAATGCAGTGATACACGCTCCCACACCCCTCAAAATAATTGAGCATGACATGAATAAAAAACATATTCTTGTTGCTACGCTTCTAAGTATTTCTAGCTTAGCGGTCAGTGCTGCAACTGAAACAGGCAAACTCAGCTTAAACCGCAACAATATTAAAGTTTGGACATATAAAACCGCCAATAACCCTGTGTTTCAATATAAAGCTGAAACAACTTTTGATGTGCCTTTAGAACGTGCCGTTGCCGTGGTGCTCGATGTCGAGCGGACACCACAATGGGTACCTTACGTTGGCAAAGCAAAGGTGTTGTCTCGAGATGAGAAAAAAGGTGAATTTACCCTGTATATGGTGCTCGATTTTCCATTTCCTTTAAACGATCGTGATGTGATTATTAAAGGTAAAATGAATAAAAATAGCGATGGCAGTGTCACGATCAAAAATACCACCATTCAAAGTAACTACCCAGAACAACCCAATATTATTCGTTTGCGCAATTATGAAGGGGATTGGACGTTCCAAAAACTTAACAATAATAAAGTGAAGGTTTCGACCAGTGGTTATGCTGATCCAGCAGGGTCAATTCCGTTGAGCTTTGTGAATATGTTTGTGGAGCAACAACCCTATCAAATGTTGATGAAAATGAAAAAAGAATTGAACAATCCTTTATACGCGCAACCCAAATTGCCCGAAGCATTGAAATAAAAAAAAGCCTGATGATGAATCAGGCTTTTTTTTGGCTAGGTTTGTGGTGATGCGGGGTAGAGTAAAGCGGATTTGCGTGATAATTGAATCTGAATCAGCACTAAAAATAGGCCTAAAGCTGCCAACACGGCCCCGATGCTCGATACCGCACTGTAACTCCAGCCTAGACTTAACACGCCTGCGCCTGCAACAGCACCAACTGCATTGCCTAAGTTAAATGCGCCGATATTGACTGAGGATGCCAAACCAGAAGCCTCATGTGCAACTGACATTACCCGCATTTGCAGTGGCGCAACCAGTGCGAATGTGGCAGCACCCCAAATCACTAAAGCGATGGCTGCACCGATCTGTGATTGAGCAAGCATTGGAAAACTCAACATCATCACAATCACCAAGACTAGAAACCCGATCAAGGTTTTATCAATCGAAATATCCGCAAATTTCCCACCGAGATGGTTACCAATAGAAAACCCAATCCCGATTAAGACCAGCATCAGGGTGATAAAGCTCGGTGACGCATGAGTGAACTCAACTAAGCTTGGTGCAATGTAGGTGTAGAGTGTAAACATGGCGGCGGAACCCAGTACCGTAGTCAGCAGTGCTAAAATCACAGGTAGTCGCACGAGGACTTTAAGCTCGGCGCGTACATCGGGCTTTTGTGCGATAGAACCTGCAGGCAGTGCTTTCCAAAGAGCCAGCATGGTGATGACACCGAGTGCTGAAATCGCCAGAAAAGACATGCGCCAACCGATATTTTGTCCGACCCACGTTGCCAACGGTACGCCACCGATATTGGCAATGGTCAGTCCCATAAACATGGTCGCCACAGCACTTGCTTGTTTATTTGCAGGAACCACCGTGGCAGCCACCACGGAGCCGATGCCGAAAAATGCACCATGGTTCAAACTAGTGATTAAACGAGCGACCATTAAACTCATATAGTCGGGTGCAAATGCAGTAATCAGATTGCCTAAAGTAAAAATCGCCATCAGTAAAATAAGGGCATTACGCCGTGCAAAACCACCGAACCATAAGGTCATGATTGGTGCGCCTAACATCACCCCGAGCGCATAGCCTGTGACTAGCATACCTGCGCTTGGAATTGAAACGCCAAGATCATGAGCGATATTGGGTAATAAACCCATGGGAGAAAACTCGGTGGTGCCAATCGCAAAAGCACCAATGGCTAAGGCAAGTAAAGGAAAATTAATATGTTGACGCATGTTATTCATCCCACTCAGGTGCAAAAGGTTCAGGGCTGACTTCACGACTATTCCGCTCCAAGAGTGAAATCCGCTGCATATCTTCAGCACTGAGTTGTAAATCCTGTGCTTTTAAATTGCTGATCAGGTGCTCACGTTTGGTCGAGGATGGAATCACGGCATAACCCTTGTGCAATGCCCAAGCTAAAGCAATTTGTGCGGTTGTGGCTTGGTATTGTGCGGCGATCTCCACTAAGGTTGGATCGTTCAGCACCTTGCCATATGCCAAGGTCATGTATGAGCTCACATCAATGCGCTGTTCAGTTAAATAATTCACTAGATTTTGGTTTTGTAAATACGGACTTAATTCAATTTGATTGGTCGCGATGTGTTCTGCACCAATGGTGCTGATCGCCTCTTGTGTCAATGCAATATTGAAATTTGAGATGCCAATCTGTTGCGTTAGACCTTGTTGTTTCGCGTCTAAAAGCAATTGCATGACTGTTGGAATAGACACCCCAAGTTGCGGTGCAGGCCAATGAATCAACGTCAGATCGACCGCATCAGTGCGGAGTTTTTGCAAACTTTCTTTTAAGCTAGGAATGAACTGATCTTCAGCAAAATGATCGACCCAGATTTTAGTGGTCAAAAACAGCTCTTGCCGTGCCACACCGCTTTGAGCGATTGCTTGTCCAATCGCAGCTTCATTTCCATAAATTTGTGCGGTATCAATCGCACGATAACCCACCTCTAATGCGGTCTTGACTGAGTCGATCACAGCTTGATCTTTGAGTCTGAATGTTCCTAAACCAAATGTAGGAATGCGCATCTTTCACCTCATGTATGCTCAATCGAGCGTATTCTTTCGATGAATGCAATTTTGCAGAAATTATTGTTGCGTAAAAATAACTAAATAAGCAGAATATAATTGATTAAAAATCAATAATTGACAGTCCAATGAAATCAACCTTCGAAGAATTGCTCTCTTTTATCACGATTGTCGATACAGGTTCTTTTAATGCTGCGGCAGAAAAACTTGCGCAGACTGCTTCGGGTTTAAGTCGTTCCCTCAGTCGTTTAGAGAGCAAGCTGGGCGTGACGTTATTAGAGCGCACCACGCGGAAATTGAAGCTGACACAAGAAGGGCAACAGTTTCTCAATCACGCGCGGAAAATTCTAAATGAGTTGAATGCGGCAGAAGAGGCCTTGCAAAAGTCCGATCAGGATACTTCAGGATTGATTCGAATAGATTCAGCAACGCCGTTTATTTTGCATGTGATTGCACCGTTGATGTATTTATTTCGGCAGCGGTATCCAAATATTGAAATTGAGCTGAGCAATAATGATCAGGTGATTGATTTATTACAGCATAAAGCGGATGTGGCTTTTCGTTTTGGCGAGTTAAATGATTCTAGCCTACATGCCAAATTGGTGTGTAAGAGTCGGTTATATCTTGTTGCGAGCCCCAGCTATTTAGCCACTTTGTCTGAACCCATTCAAGTGAACACACTGGGGCAACACGCCTTAATCGGCTTCACTAAACCGACGCATTTAAATACATGGCCACTCAAAATTGGCGAAAATTATTTTGTTGCACAACCTGCCATTAACGCCTCCAATGGTGAAACGGTTCGACAACTCGTACTTCGAGGACATGGCGTTGCCTGTTTATCTGAATTTATGATTTGGCAAGATTTACAACAAGGTCGATTAATTGCCTTGTTCGAAAATCAGATCGAACATCATCAGCAAAGTATTCATGCGGTTTATTATCAGCAAGAGCACTTGCCTAAACGCGTGCGGTTATTGATTGATTTCTTGGCTGAACAACTCAGCCAAGGTTTTTCAGTGTGCCAATAATTGTGCAATTTAGAAAGCAGAGGATTGATCAAAGTCGGCTTTGAGCACAATTCGATAGCGTGCCTGACCTGAATGTAGTCGCTCAATCGCTTCATTTATGTGTGACATTGGATAGAGTTCAATTTGTGGTGCGAGTTGTTTGCGAGCGGCAAACTTTAACAGTTGGCGTAAGGCTAAAGGCGAACCTGTTGGTGAACCTGTGATAGATTTTGCACCATCAATGAGCGAACCCACCGCAACAGGGATTGGTTCTAAAGTTAAACCCAAGAAATGCAAAGTTCCTTCAGGTGCGAGGGTATTTAAATAGGCTTGCCAATTCAGCGTGACATTCACAGTGCTGAGCAATAAATCGAATTTTCCACGTTGCGCTTTGATGTCTTGAGCATCACGACTATTTACCACGTGATCTGCGCCCATGGCTTTGAGTTCATCGGTTTTATCTGGATTTGAGCTAAATGCAGTAATTTCACAGCCCCATGCTTTAAGCAATTTAATCGCGATATGTCCTAAGCCACCGATGCCAATTACGCCGACATGATGTGTGGCTTGAATCTTATGTTTCAACAAAGGATCAAATACAGTAATGCCGCCGCAAAGTAGTGGCCCTGCACTTTCAGCATCTAAATCATCGGGTAATGGAATTACCCATTGCCAACCTGCACGGACTTTATCGGCAAATCCACCTGCATGACCTACAATGGTCGCAGTTCGTGTACCAGTGCAGAGAACTTGATTGCCGCCAACACAAGGATCACAGGTTTGGCAGCTTTCCGCTGTCCATCCAAGACCAACACGCTGACCAATTTTTAAGCCTTTGGCTTCAGAACCCAGCGTAATAACCGTTCCAATAATTTCATGTCCTGCAATCACAGGATACGTAGATGAACGCCATTCATTATTGATGACGGATAAATCAGAGTGGCATAAACCACAATATTCCACTTTGATTTCAACTTGATGCGCTTGTAATTCGCCTGCATCAAATTGATACGACACTAATTCTCCACCAGCTTGCATGGCAGCATAAGCACGCACTTGATTTTGATTCATTCTGAAACTCCTGTGTTAAGGAAATCTAAAGTACTGAATTATTTAAATGTGCAATGATTTTCGTGATCATTGACCATGCCCACGGCTTGCATAAAGGCATAGCAGGTGGTCGGGCCGACAAATTTAAAGCCACACTTCTTTAATGTTTTGGACAACTTTTGACTTATTTCAGTTTGTGCAGGTGCTTCGCGATAATTCACCACATCATTATTGGGTGTCTGATGATCGACGAAATTCCACAGCCAAGCAGATACATCACCGACCTCGTCTTTGAGTTTAAGCCATGCAATCGCATTGTCTCGAATGGCTTTAAGTTTACCAAAATGACGAATTAAGCCTGCATCACTGAGTTTATTTTCGAGTTGATCATCAGTGAGTGCAGCAATTTTTTCGATGGGATATTGAAAGAAATGTGAGCGGTAATGTTCACGTTTTTTTAACACCGTAATCCAAGAAAGACCTGCTTGTTGCCCCTCAAGGCAAATCATTTCGAACAAGCGTGCTTCATCAAATTCAGCCTTGCCCCATTCTTCATCATGGTAGGCAATATAAAGTGGGTCATTGGAGCACCAACCACAGCGTTGAATCGTCATATTGGATGCTCCTTATTTTTTATAAATGATTAAAGTGAAAAGGGCACCCATCCATCCACTTTAATATCCCAATAAGACAATTCGGCAGTGGCAAGATCGGTAAATTTAAGCCAAAAGTCTTTGCCTGATTTATCGGAAAAACCTGTGCTAATTAATAAAGCATCTTCGCCAATTTCCATGATCCAACCCTGATAACTTGTCCCATTGATCATGATTTTTTGCTGATTGCCTGACTCTGCAAATTCAACCAGACGTTCAATCAGTTGTTCTGACATGCGATGTTCCTAACGTAAATATGGGTAGGGATTGACGGCACCACGCCCTTTGCCATTTAAATAAATGCCGTAATGTAAATGTGGGGACGTGTGACGCGCATTACCTGTATTGCCCACATAACCAATCACGTCACCTTTGCGAACGTAATCTCCGACACCTAGGCCACGTTTATGATCATCTAAGTGAGCATAATAATGCCAAGCGCCTGCGGGGCCAAGAATCCAAATGACCTTGCCACCTAGGTTATTATTGCGTAAATCGGCAACCAAGCCCTCAGTAGCACTATACACTTTCGTTCCACGCTCTGCCATGATGTCAATGCCTTCATGACTACGCCCTTGGCTGCGTGCTGCGCCCCAAGTATCACGCAAGTCACTACGACGAATACCGTTAACAGGAATGGGGAGGCGATTATCTAAACGCATATTTTTGAGTTTATTCACCTGTGCATTAGGCAATGGCGTTGGTTTCTTCGGCGCACTGGCGCAGGCTGAAAGTAAAACAATCAACAAGGCAAATAAAATATGGGGAATGGAACGACGCACAAAAACTCCTTTTGCTCTGATGGTTCCTAAATTTTTTGTTTTGCTGTGATGAGTTTTTTCATGGCAGTTGGGATACCTTTCGCAATGGCTGCGTCAGATGTTAGCCATACGCCATTGAGTTCGATGCTGAGCTGTTCTTTTTGATCATGTTCCACGTGGAACAATTTTTCATGCAGTATCCACGTGAAGTGGGTAAAGCTATGGCTAATCTGTAAGGATGATACTTGAGCTTGCAGTTTAAAGTGCTGTTCGATCTGTTGTAATTCGGTTGTTTGCTCAAGGATAGGAAGGCAATACAAACCACCCCATAGACCATGCGATTCACGTTGTTGCCAAAGCCATTCATTACCACATTGAAGCACTAGAACCTCGGCTGTTTTTACAGGAACTGGCTTTCTAGCTTTTTTAAAAGGCAGCTCTTGTTCTAAACCTTGTTGATAGGCCTGACAATGTTGTTGCATTGGACAATATGTGCAAAGAGGTTTTCTAGGCGTGCAGATGGTGGCGCCTAAATCCATAATTGCTTGGGTGTAGTCATGGTTACGTAGCTTTGGACATAACGATTCAGCAATGTTCCACAAATTGCGTTCATGTTGTGGTTTAGATAAGTCATCTTCGATGGCAAGGAAGCGTGCTAAAACGCGTTTCACGTTACCGTCCATAATCACGCCGTATTGACGAAGACCAAGCGACATCATTGCCCCCGCAGTGGAACGACCGATGCCTGGTAATTCAATCCATTGTTCGAGTGTTTGTGGAAATTTTCCGTGTTGGCTGACGATGCCAGCAGCTTTATGCAGATTACGTGCACGCGCGTAGTAACCGAGTCCTGCCCAATAAGGTGCAACATCATCCCAACTGGCGTTACCTAATGATTCTACGGTTGGGAAACGTTCAATAAATCGCTCGAAATATTGCAGTACGGTTTTGACTTGCGTCTGTTGCAACATGATTTCTGAGACCCAAACTTTGTAGGGATCGTCATTCACTTGCCAAGGTAAGTCGTGGCGACCATGTTGGTCGTACCAAGTGAGCAAAGCATTAGAAAATGAAAAATCGGACATGAATCAGAACAGTCAAAAGCAGAGTTGTAGTATAGCGGAAATGGTGTTTTTTGCTGATGGAAATATTGTACAAACCCACAGTAATTAGCATCAACGCACGTAAACATTTATTGGAGAGTGGCGGCATGGATGCCGCTCGTTGAGCTGTGGTATCAAGGACGTACCATCAGCACAACAGAGGATTTTTGCTTACTTTTCATCCCTGAAAAGTAAGGTATTGCATAAACGTAATCACTTCAATTTTGAGTGTAAAATGGGGTAATGCTCGCACCGCAAAATCATGCTAGGTTCTGAACTTATTTGGATATGTGCCTTCGGCGAGTTACTTTGGTTTTGCCCAAATGAGAAGCGAAGCTTCGCAAGAAAGGCATTTGTTGAACTGACATTCCGTCCATGTAATGCAGTTCAACGGGCGGCATCCATGCCGCCGAACACGATAGCAAGATTGGTTGGAATTGATAACTTGAACCTAGAAAATTTTGATTACTTCAAATGTTTGTCTAACAATTCATACATGGCTTCAAGCCCCTGACGCTCCGCTTCAGCGTTATAGCCCAAATCCACGTTATTGGCTTTTGCGCGCTCATCTGCAAGCGGATTGCTAAAACCATGTTTGGCATCTTCAAAAATAATAACCTCGTGATCGACACCAGCAGCACACATCTCTTCACGGAATTTTGCCACATCATCCAAGGTCGTCATTGTGTCAATTTCGCCGTGAAGCACCAAAATTTCAGCTTTAATTTGACCTTTTTGTGCAGGTGCTTTGGCGCTCAAATTGGCATGAAAGGTTACCACAGCTTTTAGGTTAGCTCCCGAACGGGCTAAATCAAGTACCACTTTGCCGCCATAACAAAAGCCTATTGCAGCTAATTTTTCTGCATTCACTTCTGGTTGTGCTTTTAAAGTATCTAAACCTGCTTGTGCACGATTCACCACGGTATCGACATGATCAAAGGTTTGCATCATCCATTCCGATGCTTGCGGCACGGTGGTGGTCACTTTTTTGTCGCCATACATGTCAATGGCTAAAGCTGCAAAACCATGTTCAGCCAGTTCACGCGCACGTTGTTCGGTATAGTCATTTCGACCCCACCACTCAGGTGCAACAATCACACCTGCAAGGGGCATATCTATTGTAGGGGCTGCAAAATAGCCGATTAAACGTTGACCATCTGGCGCGGTATATTCAATTTCACGGGTGCTGATTGGAAAGCTCATGCCATCATCCTTTCTTGTATTTTTAGACTGCCATGATTAAAGCATGAAAAAATAAAATGGTGGGTATCTTTAAGAGATTTGGAAGCAAGAATGTGTGAATTTAAAACAACAAAAAGAAGAACACCATGGTTCTTCTTTTTGTTGTCGCTACGGGCGGATTTTCTAGGCTTTTCCTCGAAATATAAGGCCTACAACTGCCAAAATTACCGCAACAACCAATAAAATAACTGCGAAATCTTTAGATAAACCTGCAACACCACCAAAACCAAGTAAACTTGCGATGAGTGCAATCACTGCGAAAATAATAGCCCAACGGAACATGTTCTGTTCTCCATAATATTTTGTTATGTCCTTACTATAGCGTGAGTTTTTTAGTGAAATGTGGTGTTTCTGTTTTGGAAATGTTCAATCACGCAATTAATGTTAATCGGATAAACAGTTTCTCTCTCTGAGCACAAAGTGGTAATGCTATAATCAAATTTCTGCCACATCTGAACATAAAATGGGTATGTCGTCTGCCGAATTACGTCCGAATTTTTGGAAACATTATCCGCTTGAACAGCTCAATCATGCGGAGTGGGAAGCCTTATGCGATGGTTGTGGTTTATGTTGCTTAGTTAAACTTGAAGATGAAGATACCGCGGAAGTTGCTTATACCAAAGTCGCCTGTAAATTATTAGATTGTAAAACGGCACGATGCTCTGACTATCCGCATCGACAACAGTATGTTTCTGATTGTATTCAACTTACTCCTGAGCGATTACGCAGCATTTCGTGGTTGCCGCCGAGTTGTGCCTATCGCCGTTTAAGTGAGGGCAAAAATTTACCCTCTTGGCATTATCTCAATACAGGATCACGACAAAGTATCTTAAAGGCTAAAAAGTCGGCAGCAGGACGTTGTATTTCAGAAAATGAGGTCGATCCAGAGCAGATTGAAGATTACGTGGTGCGGTGGGTGCGTTAATTCGCTCAAGTACCAATTTCAAATTGTAGATTTGGGCGAGACGCAATAGACTAACTCAAAACACCATAAAGCTATTCATAATGTCAGATACGCATATTCCTTTACCTGAACGGCTACGCCCTCGCGATTTATCGGCGATTATTGGGCAAGACCATTTATTGGGTCAAAACGCGCCGTTGCGTCAAATGATAGATCAGGGACATTTGCCTTCGATTATTTTTTGGGGGCCACCTGGGGTTGGAAAAACTACGATTGCTTTGCTCTTAGCACAAGCGGTCGATCGACCTTTTATTAGCCTTTCTGCCCTCAACACTGGGGTGAAAGAGCTACGTGAAATCATCGCTGAAAGTGGTGATTTATTAACGCCTGTAGTATTTATTGATGAAATTCATCGGTTTAATAAATCTCAACAAGATGCGCTGTTAAGCGCGGTTGAAAAAGGCAAAATTACGCTGATTGGTGCAACCACGGAAAATCCCTCATTTGAAGTGAATAGTGCCTTACTGTCACGTTGTCAGGTGTACACCTTAAATAGTTTAGATGCCGATGCGATTCAGACCTTACTCAACAAAGCCATTCAAACCGACTCATTTTTAAAGCAACGGCACATTCAGATTGAAGAATATGATGCCCTTATTCAGTTTGCAGCGGGAGATGCACGTAAAGCGCTCAACTTAATTGATCTGATTGCCAGTACTTTTGACGAAGACGTTGAAAATACCGTCACCAATGCCATTGTGGTGAAAATCGCACAACAAAATATTGCACGTTACGATAAATCGGGCGAGCAGCATTATGATTTAGTTTCGGCGTTTATCAAATCTATTCGAGGTAGTGATCCAGACGCGACATTGTACTGGATGGCGCGGATGCTCAAGGGTGGAGAAGACCCAATATTTATTGCACGACGTATGCTGATCGCTGCTTCTGAAGATATTGGCAATTCGAATCCGAATGCCTTGTTGCTGGCGGGAGAATGCTTCCGTTCGGTGCAAGCAGTAGGAATGCCTGAAGCACGGATTATTTTAGGACAATGTGCCGTTTATTTGGCAACCAGTCCGAAAAGTAATAGTACCTATTTGGCAATTAATAAAGCACTGCAATTGGCGGAAAAAACTGCGAATTTACCCGTTCCGTTGCATTTGCGGAATGCGCCAACTAAATTGATGCAGCAACAAGGCTATGGGGTGGATTACTTATATCCGCATAACTATCCAGAACATTTCGTCACACAAGATTATTTACCTCCCGAACTTAAAGGCACCAAATTGTATGATCGTGCCTTAAATAAACGTGAAGTTGAAGCCGAGCGCTTACAACAACGCCGTTGGCAAGCTCAACAGCAGCAATAGTCGACCTCATCTATTTCATGATCATGGCGTGCTTTTAACGAGAAGCAATTCAAACTTTTTAGCTGTTTGAGTCCAGCGTATTGTTCTTAGTCGCCCAATCAGTCATAATTTGCATAATTGTCATTCAACAAAATGCTTTGTTGTAACGACCAATCAAAATACCATCAGCATCCAAAAATTCATTTTGGTTTCTATGCGTTTGGATGGGAAAATAGGATTTTTTTTAAAATGACTCAGCTAGCACAGAATATTCAAGGCTCAATTGTCGCAATCATTACCCCAATGTTTGAAAATGGTGGTGTAGATTGGAAGAGTCTTGAGAAGCTCGTTGAGTGGCATATTCAGCAAGGCACTCATAGCATTGTTGCGGTCGGAACAACGGGTGAAGCTTCGACCTTGAGTATGGAAGAACATACTCAAGTGATCAAAGAAATCATTCGTGTGGCCAATAAACGCATTCCAATTATTGCAGGTACAGGCGCAAACTCGACGCATGAAGCGATTGAGTTGACCCAAGCTGCAAAAGATTTAGGTGCGGATGCCGCACTTTTGGTTACGCCATACTATAATAAACCGACTCAAGAAGGCTTGTATTTGCACTACAAGGCGATTGCTGAAGCGGTCGATATTCCTCAAATTTTATATAATGTGCCAGGTCGTACTGGTGTCGATATGCAAAATGACACCGTGATTCGTTTGGCAGATATTCAAAATATTATTGGCATTAAAGATGCCACAGGTGATGTCCCGCGCGGTCAAGCACTCATTGAAGGCTTAAACGGTAAAATGGCGGTTTTTTCGGGTGATGATGCAACCGCTTGGGAGCTGATGTTACTCGGAGCGAAAGGTAATATTTCGGTCACTGCAAACGTTGCACCTAAACAAATGAGTGATGTGTGCGTGGCTGCTTTGGCTGGTGATGCTGCGAATGCAGAAGCGTTGAATCTAAACATTGCAAATTTACACAATATTTTGTTTTGCGAATCGAACCCAATTCCTGTGAAATGGGCGTTGCATGAGATGGGCTATATTGGAACGGGTGTCCGTTTACCTTTAACGCCGCTTGCAGAACAATATCGTGAACCGCTCCGCACTGACTTAAAAGCTGCGGGCATTATTTAATACGAGCAATTTATGATGCAATTACGTGTTGGTGTTGTGCTAGTCCTTTCGGCTTTAAGTCTGGCGGGTTGTGGTCGTTTTGCCCTTAATAATCACTCTTTAGATTATAAAAAAGCTCAAGCACTCGAGCCACTGAAATTCCCAGACAATGCCACTGTTCGACCTTTTACGCCTTTGTATCCAGCGCCAACAGTGGAACAACAAGCCATTGATCATGCGCCAAGTTTTGCAAATAAAAGTGGTAATCGCTATGCATTGCCTCGCCCAGAGTCTATGCAAGCTTCTACAAACTCGACTGAAGCCAGTGCAGTATTGGGTCGACCACAATTGGTGATTGATGGGAATAAGAACCCATTGCTTAAAGTGAATGGCTCAACGGCTGCCGTTTGGCAATATACCTTAGCAACTTTAAGTAGCATGAATTATAAGGTGGTTTCTAAAGCTGAGAATGGTTATGAAGCCACGATTCAAGTGGATAATCAAAGCTATTTATTAAAGCTTTCAACAGCGGGTTCAAACAATACCGTTGCGCTTTTCAAACTTGACACTACTTTTGCAGACCCAGCGGTCGCCACTGAAGTGCTCACACAGATCTCTCAAAATTGGCCAGCCTAGTCGTTTACTAGGCCTATTTTTTCAAAAGGTTCCCCCATGTTAAAACAAACCTTGCTCTATACGGGTAAAGCAAAATCTGTGTACGAAACAGACAGCGCTGACCATTTGATTTTAGTTTTCCGTGATGATGCTTCGGCATTCAATGGCGAGAAAATTGAGCAACTCGATCGTAAGGGCAAGGTGAATAACCGTTTTAACGCCTTTATTATGGAAAAATTGGCTGCGGCGGGAATTGAAACACATTTTGAAAAATTGCTTTCACCTACGGAAGTTTTGGTCAAAAAGTTAGATATGATTCCTGTGGAATGTGTAATTCGTAATTATGCAGCAGGTTCACTTTGCCGTCGTTTAGGTGTTGAAGAAGGCAAGCAACTTACACCATCAACTTTCGAATTATTCTTTAAAGATGATGCACTTGGCGACCCAATGGTCAATGAATCTCAAGCGATTGCTTTAGGCTGGGCCAATGCAGAACAACTTGAGAAAATGAAAGAACTCACCTATCAAGTGAACGAAGTATTGAAGGGCTTGTTTGATGCAGGCAACATGATTTTGGTCGATTTCAAATTAGAATTTGGCGTGTTCCATGACCGTATTGTGTTGGGTGATGAATTCTCTCCAGATGGTTGCCGTTTGTGGGACAAAGACACCAAGAAAAAATTAGATAAAGACCGTTTCCGTCAAGGTTTAGGCGGTGTAGTTGAAGCTTATGAGGAAGTTGCAACGCGTTTAGGGATTAACTTAGACGATATTTAATTTGCCATTTAAGTGATAAAAAAACCAGCCGAAGCTGGTTTTTTTATGTGTGTTATTCGACCGTCACGCTCTTGGCGAGGTTACGAGGCTGATCGACATCTGTGCCACGTAATACCGCCACATGATAAGACAGCAATTGCACTGGAACACTGTAAACAATTGGTGCAAGCCATTCATTCACAGAGGGAATATGTACCACATGCTGACGATCTTTGGCATGAATACCGCTGTTCTGATCGGCGAAAACAAACAATTCGCCACCACGTGCTTGTACTTCTTCCATATTCGATTTGAGCTTATCGAGCATGTCATCCTGAGGGGCTAAAATCACCACAGGCATGTCATTATCTACCAAAGCCAAAGGCCCATGCTTGAGTTCACCTGCTGCATAGCCTTCCGCATGAATATAGGAAATTTCTTTGAGCTTCAATGCGCCTTCAAGTGCAATTGGGAAATTCGTGCCACGACCCAAGAATAAGCAATGATTCTTTTCTACAAACAATGCGGATAAACGCAAAATTTCGGTATTACACTGTAAAGTATCTAATAAGACTTTCGGGCAATGCCATAACGCTGTGGTAATTTCAGTGAGCTGATGAGCCGCTAGTTTTTGCTTGACTTGACCGACTTTAAGAATCAATAACATCAACGCAGCAAGCTGAGTGGTAAAGGCTTTGGTCGATGCCACACCAATTTCAGGACCTGCTAAAGTCAACAAATGATGATCGGTTTCACGTACCATTGACGATGTAGCAACGTTACAAATGGTCATGCTGCAAATATCAATTGACTGGGCTTTGGCACGTTTTTGGGTTTCACGTAATGCAGCCAACGTATCCGCCGTTTCTCCTGATTGAGAAATACAAATATATAAGGTATTTGCGACAATCACTGGCGTGCGATAACGGAATTCACTGGCAATTTCAACTTGGCAAGGCACACCAATGAGCTGTTCAAACCAATACTTGGCAATCATTCCTGCATGGTAACTTGTACCACATGCAATGATTTGTATAGTTTGGATTTTTGCAAAATCGGCATTGGCATGACTCAAGAAATCGTCACGTAAATTATTACCATCCAAAGCTTGCGCAATGGTTTGTTGAATTGCTTCAGGCTGCTCGTAAATTTCTTTGAGCATGAAATGCTTATATTCGCCTTTAGACACATTGCTTACAGCCGCATCAAGCTCTTTGACAGGACGTTCTACACGCTCGCCATTAACAAAAACTTCAATGCTGGTACGGGTTAAACGTGCGACATCGCCTTCTTCCAAATAAACAAAGCGGTTGGTTACTGGCAATAACGCAAGTTGGTCAGAACTAATGAAATTTTCACCAATCCCAACACCAATCACCAGAGGTGAGCCTTCGCGCACGGTAATTAGCTCATCAGGATATGCCGTGTGAATAATGCCCAACGCATATGCACCTTTAAGCTGAGGAATCACCTTCTGCACAGCTTCGAGCAAACTATCGGTATTCTTGAGTGCATCGTGAACCAAATGTGCAACGACTTCGGTATCTGTTTGTGAACTAAAAACGTAACCAAGCGCTTGCATTTCATCTTTAAGCTCTTGGTAATTTTCAATAATGCCGTTGTGAACGACCGCAACTTCACCCGATACGTGCGGATGCGCATTGTTTTCAGTCGGTTTGCCATGCGTTGCCCAGCGAGTGTGAGCAATGCCAATATGACCAGTTAACTTTTGTTCTGAAACGGCATCAGCCAAGTTAATGACTTTACCCACACGACGTTCACGTAAAATCTTTTGGCTGTTGAGTAATGCTAAACCCGCAGAGTCATAGCCACGGTATTCAAGACGCTTTAAGCCTTCAATCAGAATATCGGTTACACAACGCTCAGCAACGCCACCCACAATTCCACACATAATCTAATCCTTTTATTTCTTCAATTTTTGGGGACGTTGATAATTCGCTTTTTCAAACTGCTTTGATCGTTCGACCGCTAAACTATGCTGAGCCACATCACGAGTCAGGGTTGAGCCTGCACCTGTGGTTGCACCTTGTCCAATGGTAATTGGCGCGACCAGTGAATTATTGGTTCCAATAAACACCTGATCTTCAATCACGGTTTTATGTTTGTTTGCCCCATCATAATTACAGGTAATCGTGCCCGCACCGATATTACATTCCACACCAATTTCAGCATCGCCTAGATAGCTAAAATGATTGGCTTTTGAACCCTGACCAATACTGGTATTTTTGACTTCGACAAAGTTGCCAATGTGTACATCATTCGCCAGTTTTGCCCCAGGGCGTAAGCGCGCAAATGGCCCAATCTGAGTATTTTCACCGACAATGGCATTATCAAAAATGCTATAGGCTTGAACCTGCGTTCCCGCAGCAATTCGAGTATTTTTTAAGATACAGCCCGCACCGAGTTGGACATTATCGCCCAGCTCACATTCACCTTCGATAATCACATTTACATCAATAATCACATCTTGACCGCATTTTAAACTACCACGCAGATCAAAACGGTTCGGATCAATTAAATGAACGCCTTGCTGCATCAATTCTTTGGCTTGTTGCTGCTGAAATTGACGTTCAAGCGTTGCAAGCTGCACACGATCATTCACGCCTTCAACTTCAAAAGCCAAATCTGGTTGAATCGATGCGATTTCTAATCCGTCTGCCACCGCCATCGCAATAATATCCGTTAGATAGTATTCACCTTGCGAATTATTGTTCGACAACTTTGGTAACCATTGATGTAATTTGGCATTATTGACGCAATAGATACCGGTATTAATTTCTTGAATTTGGTGTTGTTCAGTAGAAGCATCTTTATGCTCCACAATGGCTTGAATTTTCCCATTTTGGCGAACAATGCGACCATAGCCTGTCGGATCTTCCACATTGAGTGTGATCATGCCAACACCTGACGCGATTGAGGCATCTAGCAGCTGTTCCAAGGTGCTTTGACGGACTAAAGGCACATCGCCATAAAGAATCAATGAAATGCCATCTTGCGGTAAAACAGGCAAGGTCATTTGCACTGCATGTCCTGTACCAAGTTGCTCTGCTTGTTCAACCCATGCAATTTGTTCTTCAGCAAAGCTTTGTTTTACTAGCTCACCGCCATGCCCATAGATGGTAATAATATTTTGCGCATGTAGTTTTTTTGCGGTTTGTATCACATGACCAAGCAGAGGTCGACCTGCGAGCGGTTGTAATACTTTTGGTCGTTGAGAACGCATTCGCGTTCCTTTTCCTGCAGCTAGAATAATGACGGTAGTTGACATATTTAACTCTAAAATCAATAATTTAAGTCAAAAAATAAAAATGAAAAATAAAAATACACAAAGCGGCCCACAGCCCAGCGATCAGGTCATCGAGCATAATGCCGAAACCTCCAGAAACCTTTTGATCTGCCCAATTAACGGGGAAAGGTTTCCAGATGTCGAATATACGGAATAAAATGAATCCGACAATGACCCACTGCCAATTCATTTGCTGCAAATACAACAAAGGCATCAGTGCAATCGACTGACCTGCAAATTCATCCCAAACGATGCGACCATCGTCATGTACATGGATGACTTTAGCCGTATGGCCGCATATATAAATACCGATCAATGACATGATCACAACGGCAATTACACTGCCATAAAAACCGAATTGCAGCCAAAACGGTATAAACAGCAAAGCAAAGGCTGAACCAAAGGTACCGGGAGCTTTTGGGCTCAAACCTGAGCCGAATCCTACACCGCAAAACACGATGAAACGGTCAAACCAAGTCATTTGGCTAAAGTGAATGGGAGGTTTATGCAAAGTGTTGGTATCCATGAACAGGCAGTGGGTGAATTTCACCCTTATACTCAAATAACAAGTCAGTTTGTTGAGTAATTTCGCCGATTATTGTAAGCGGAACGTCCAATTGTTGTCCCGATAGTTTTTCATAATTTTGCGGTGATATTGTAAAGCATAACTCATAATCATCGCCGCCTGAAAGGGCATAATGCCAAGCCTGTTGTAAGCTTAATTGTCTAAGTGTGTCATCAACGGGGAGTTGTTCTAATAATAATTTTGCCCCGACCTTTGATGCTTTCAAAATATGCCCTAAGTCTTGGGCTAAACCATCAGAAATATCAATCATACTCGACGCTAAGCCTTTCAGCTTTTGACCTAAATGACAGCGAGGAGCTGGATAATCTAAACGCTGTTGTAAGGGGTGACCTAAATGTTGTAATGCATAAGCCGCATCGCCAATTTGCCCACTGACGCAAATATAGTCACCCACTTGCGCGCCTGCACGCGTAATCGCCTGACCGTGTTCAATCCATCCCAATGCCGTCACACTAATCGTAAGCTGTGAGCTTTGCGTGGTATCACCACCGATCAATGCAACGCCAAATTGATCGCAGCAATCAAATAAACCCTGACTAAATCCTGCCAACCATTGATGATCAATGTTTGGAAGACTGAGTGCCAGTAAAATACTATGTGGTTTTGCACCCATTGCAGCGAGGTCAGATAAATTGGCCGCTACACTTTTCCAGCCAATGGCATGGGCAGGGGTGTTTAGAGGGAAATGTCGACCTGCGACCAAGGTGTCGGTACAGATCACCAGTTGCTGCGAGGCGGGAGGGGTAATAATGGCCGAATCGTCGCCAATCCCTAAACTGACATCTGAGGCAGATGCGCGTTTAAAGTATTGGTCAATAATCGAAAATTCAGCCATTGTCGACCAAGCCTATTATTTTGCTTGTTGTTTTTCAGCTTCACGTAAGCTAGATGAAAGACGGTCGAGTACACCATTGATGTATTTATGACTGTCTGCACCACCAAAATGCTTTGCAAGTTCAATGGCTTCATCCAGCACGACACGGTATGGAATTTCGAGGTGATCTCTTAATTCATAGGCACCGAGTCTTAAGGTCGCATGTTCGACACCATCGAGAGCCTTTAACTCACGATCAAGCACAGGGATGAGCAATTCATCTAAAGCTTCATGCTGAGCAACGACTTGCGTGAGTAATTCATGGTAATAGTTAAGGTCAACTTTGTGCATGGCATTTTCGACACGCGTGCGTGCTTCAATTTCATGAACAGGATTATGACTCATTTGCCATTCATAAATCCCTTGTACCGCAAAACGACGTGCTTTGCGTTTCGCTGCATAAGCGGCCTGAAGTGTTTGCGAC
>JAVXBC010000007.1:0-44695 GCA_036660195.1 Acinetobacter sp. | reverse complement strand
TTTGCAAGGTCAAAAAACCATTGCTTATGAAATCGTAGAAGCTTTAGGTCGTGCACCTGATTATCACTGCTTGCCAGTTGGTAATGCAGGTAATATTACCGCACACTGGATGGGCTATACCGAAGCGGTTGCCAACCAACCAGCGGATCAGTTTGAACAAGTTGTCTATGATGCGACTACAGATCAGTTCACAGGCCCTAAACCTGCAGGTCTACCGATTATGGTCGGTTATCAAGCAGACGGTGCTGCACCATTCTTACGTGGTGCGCCTGTATTGAATCCTGAAACGGTTGCTACTGCAATTCGTATTGGCAATCCACAAAGCTGGAACCATGCTAAAGCAGTAGTACGTGATTCTAAAGGTTGGTTCGATGAATTGGCAGATGCTGAAATTTTAGAAGCGCAACGTTTACTTTCGATGTATGAAGGGGTATTTGTTGAACCTGCTTCTGCTGCATCTATCGGCGGGGCAATTCGCGATATTAAAGCGGGTAAAATTGCTGAAGGTTCTGTGATTGTTTGTACCGTAACGGGTAACGGCTTAAAAGACCCAGATACTGCTATCAAGCAATGTGCTGATGCCGTAATGTTGTCGATTGATGCAACAATGGATCAAGTGAAAGACTCTATCCTTTCAAACATGTAAGCATAAATTTTGAAATAAAAAAACCAGTGTCATGCCACTGGTTTTTTTATTGATTGATTTTTGATGCTTATACTTTTTTCGGTAAGCTACTCAACCAATTTAACAAGTTGGTTGCATCATTGGTACGAGATTGTGAACTTGGTGCACCTAATAAGACTACAACTGCAGGGCGTGAATTTACTGTCGCATGCATCACTACACAACGTCCCGCCTCGTTGATATAACCAGTTTTAGAAATATTAATATTCCATCCGCCATTACGCACCAAAGCATTGGTATTATTCGATTTCAATACACGATAGCCTAAATTAAAATCGTAGGTCGGGGTCGTTGAAAATTGGCGAATTAAACCATATTGCGACGCGGTGCTGACTAAAATACCCAAATCACGTGCCGATGACACATTATGTGGGTCTAAACCAGTCGATTCAGCATAACGTGTTGAGGTCATGCCGAGTTGTTTGGCTTTTGCATTCATCGCTGAAATAAAAGCAGAACGACCACCTGGATAGGTTCGTGCCAAAGCAGCAGCAGCAGGATTTTCTGATTTCATCAAAGCAAAGAGTAGGGCTTCAGCACGATTCATCGAATCGCCAACTCTTAAAGTTGAACTGGAATTTTTACCGCCTGCACCTGCAAAATCAACAGATTGTAAGGTAATTTCATCAGACATATTCAAGTGCGCATCTGCTGTAACAACAGCCGTCATCAACTTGGTAATTGAAGCAATTGGCACTGACATATTGCTATTCTTACTGAATAAAACTTCGCCTGTTTGAGCATCCATCACCAATGCTGCACGTGCATGGACTGACGGCTGACTGCTATATCCCAAAGAAGTATCACGAATTTGGATACTTTTTTGCGGAGATACACTCGAACTAATTGTCGCTGAGCCATTATTGCGTAGCGTCGTGGTAATGGCAGTTGAACCTTGTGGGCTCACTTCTGTGGAATCATCCTCTTCTTCCATAAATTGACTGGCATCATTCGCCGACCAACTTAATGAAGCTGAGCCATTCGCACTTGGGGCAACTGGACTATTACTGACCACTAACTCAGCAAAGCTGGTCGAGCTCCAAGCCAATAAGATTGACATGCCTAAAACATGCATAACCGTTTTTTTAGAATTTTTCACAACACAATACTCAACTCAGGACGCTGTACATTTGCGCTTACTATCATTATGCCTTACATTTGAACCATTCAGATAAGGCTTTAATAGACACAATTGTGTACAACTATTCTCTAAACACAAAGAATAGGATTGCTAATTTTGTCGTTTCATTGCAAGCTAATTTTGCTTTATGTAACAAAATAACGGTTTTTTTTGAAAAAGGAGGTCTTCTTGTGATCACTGTTCTCGTTGTTGATGATCATGAGCTTGTACGCACCGGCATTTGCCGCATGCTAGAAGACCATCCCGATGTGGACGTAATCGGGCAAGCAGAATCAGGGGAAGATGCCATTGCATTGGTACGCCAGAAATCGCCTCAAGTCGTATTGTTAGATGTCAACATGCCAGGAATTGGTGGCGTAGAAACCACAAGACGCTTATTGCAGATTGCTTCAGATATTAAAATTATTGCGGTCAGCGGACTTGCTGAAGAACCTTATCCCTCATTGTTATTAAAAGCTGGTGCAAAAGGTTACATTACCAAAGGCGCGCCGATTGCGGAAATGGTACGGGCGATTCATAAAGTCATGCAGGGTGGAAAATACTTTAGCGCGGATATTGCGGAACAATTGGCAAGCTCGTATCTTTCAGACACGCAACAGTCACCATTTGATTCACTCTCTGAACGAGAAATGCAAGTCGCGATGATGGTGGTGAACTGCATTAGCGCGCAAGAAATTGCCGATAAATTATTTGTCAGTGTGAAGACTGTTAATACTTACCGCTATCGTATTTTTGAAAAGTTGGGCATTGATAGCGATGTCAAACTCACTCATCTTGCCATTCGCTATGGTCTTATTAAACCTTAACCTCTCGTTGTGATCGCCTATGTTGGGAAAAATTGCCTCTTCTGTTTCACAAACCATTTATCGACTCGGGGTGTGGTACAGTGGTTATCGTCTGATTATTGCTGTCAGTCTGATTCTGATTTATTTGCTCACAGCTGAACAATTATCAGCCGATTATGATTACCCCTTTTTATACTTTTATACTTTGGTTTGTTATATCACCATTAATGTCTTTCAGCTTTTTCTACTCAAAATCGTTCCGCTACAAACAACTAAACAGCTGATTTTTATTTTTCTGGTCGATGTGATTTGTTTAGCAGTCATCACCTTTTCGGCCGGTGGGCCAAATTTACAGCTCAGCCTATTGTATGTGATTATTATTTTCTCATCGGCACTTTTGCTCAATGCTCAGCTCTCTTTAATCGTGACGCTCTTTGCTGTCATTATGGTGGTTTATCAACGCTTTATCGGCAATTTTTTTGACTATAATAATTTAAACCATTTGGGCAATAGCGCCCTGCTCGCCTTCTTATTTTTCGTCGTGTATGCCATTGGGCGTATTGCAGTTCAACGTTTTAAAATTTTGGAAACCTTGACCTTTCATCAATCCATTGAAATTCATCAACTACAAAATATTAACCGTTATATTCTCGAACAAATTGAAGATGGCTATTTGGTTTTAGATGAAAGTAACCATATTGTCCTCACCAACCCAGCCGCCAATAATTTATTGGGGATTTATTTACCTGTTTCGCCTGAACGCACTCCGTTGGTCAAATGGCAACCCGATCTATTTGAATTAATTAAATTTAGTGACCTAGAAGATGGGGAAGAATTTAGCTTTGAATCCCAACAAAGCCCTTATACCGTACATATTCGCGTCAAACATTTAATGGTTCCAGAACAGGCATTGGTATTATTAATTTTAAAAGATGCACTGAAACTCACCCAACAAGTTCAACAGCTTAAACTTGCGGCATTGGGTCAACTTTCTGCCAGTATTGCGCATGAAATTCGCAACCCTTTAGCGGCAATTGTCCAAGCCAATGAGTTAGTCAAAGACAGTGATCCGCATCAACAAGCCATGCTGTCACGAATGATTAGTAAGCAAGCGCATCGAATTGATCTCATTGTGCAAGATACGTTGGATATGGCACGCAATAAACCAACTGAAGCACAAGTCATTCATCTCAAAGAATTCCTTGAGAGTTTGTGTAGTGAAGATTTGGCTGATGCAAAAGAGCAGATTGAGATTAAAATTCCTGAACCTGCCAGCATTTTATTTGATGAAAAACAATTACGCCAAGTAATGATCAATTTAATCCGAAACGCCTTACGTCACAATGCAAATGAGGCACCTTATATTGTGGTAGAAGTACGCGTAAATGAAGGCAGAACCTTCATCGAAGTGATTGATTTTGGTTTAGGCGTTGCAAAAGGTGATATTTCAGAGCTATTCAAACCATTTTTTAGTACCGAAAAGAAAGGAACTGGTTTAGGATTGTATTTGTCTCACACATTATGTGAAGCAAATCATACAAAATTGACGTATGTTGAGCGACAACAAGGAGCATGTTTCAGGATTGAATGCTCAAAAATTCATTGATTAGATTAGGTTTCTCGGGGAAATGAACACAAAACAACCATTAGTTCTACTGGTAGATGATGAAGAAGACTTATGTCTTCTCATGCAAATGACGCTTGCTCGTATGGGCATTAAAACGCATCTTGCCTATCGCGTAGAACAAGCCAAGAAATTCTTTAGTGAATTTCAATACGATGCCTGTTTAACTGATTTAAACCTGCCAGATGGAAACGGTTTAGATTTGGTCAAACACGTAACTCAAACTTATCCGAATACCCCAATTGCGGTATTAACAGCTTATGGCAATATGGATATTGCGATTGAAGCTTTAAAAGCGGGCGCATTTGATTTTGTCAGTAAACCTGTCAATCAAAACCATTTGGATCAATTGATTCAAAAAGCTTTAAATCGTCCGCAACCCGAACAAGAAGCCGCAGAATCTGCCTTAGAAAACAAACTACTGATTGGTCGCTCATCTCCGATTCAACAGTTACGCATTGCTTTAAAGAAAATCGCACGTTCTCAAGCACCTGTTTTTATTACAGGTGAATCGGGAACAGGTAAAGAAGTTGTTGCCAATTTAGTGCACCGCTTAAGTAACCGTAGTGAAGGACCTTTTATTGCGATTAACTGCGGAGCAATTCCAGCCGAACTGATGGAAAGTGAGCTATTCGGGCATAAAAAAGGTAGTTTCACGGGTGCATTGCAGGACAAACAAGGTTTGATTTTGTCTGCACATGGGGGCAGTTTATTTCTCGATGAAATTGCTGAATTACCGTTGAATATGCAGGTTAAATTGCTTCGTGCTGTGCAAGAAAAGAAAATTCGCCCTGTCGGTTCTGAACAAGAAATTGATGTCGACTTCCGTGTGATTAGTGCGAGCCATCAGGACTTGGAAGTATTGGTTCAACAAGGTCGTTTTAGACAAGATTTATTCTTCCGTATTCATGTCATGGACATCGTGCTACCGCCGTTACGTGAACGTGGACAAGATATTTTGTTGTTGGCAAATCATTTTATTCAACGAATTAGTCAAGAATGGGAACTTTCAGTTAAGTCCTTATCGTCACGAGCTGAACAATTCCTTTTGCAGCAGTATTTCCCAGGTAACGTGCGTGAATTACGCAATATCATGGAACGTGCGATTACGCTCAGTGATGATGAAACGATTGATTTGGCTCATCTGCAAACTGCACCATTACGCAGTACATTTGCAAGCCCTACTTCGCCATCTTCCACGCCAGAAGATACTGAAGCAAATTCAACCAACTTCAGTCAAGTCGGCAGTTCTAAAAAACTACCACCTGAAGGCTTAGAACGTTATTTAGAAAATATTGAGAAAGAAATTTTACTCAATGCGCTTAATTTAACCCACTGGAATCGAACTTTAGCCGCCAAAAAATTAGGAATGACGTTCCGTTCCTTACGCTATCGTTTGAAAAAGTTTGGTTTAGATACAGAAGATGACGAATAAGCACTAAAAATGAAGCCCCTGATGGGGCTTTTTTTAACGCTTATTTTTAAGCACCAATTCAGCAACATGGTCTAAATAATTGTCTTCTTTCATTTCTGCCAACAGTGGATAGCTCTGATTCGGTTGAATACCCTGTCCTTCAATCATATTGCCATCTGGCGTGTAATAATGAGAAACCGTCATTTGTAGCGCAGCGCCGTTTGGTAAAGGGAATAGTTTTTGTACCACACCTTTACCATAACTATTTTCACCGACCACCCACGCTCGTTTCTGTTCTTTCAACGCAGCAGTAAAGACTTCTGCTGCCGATGCAGAACGATGATTAATCAAGATGCCTAATTTAATGTTTTGAAATTCATTTGAAGGTAAGGCTTGGAATTGTTGATCACCCTCTGAACGGCTTTTAGTGCTGACAATTAAACCTTGATTGAGAAATAAATCAGCAGATTCCACCGCGGCAGAAAGCAGCCCGCCGGGATTATTGCGTAAATCTAAAATGACAGATTTTAACGGCGTCGAACTATATTCTTCAATTAAACGTTTAATTTCATTGGCGGTGTCTTGTTGGAACACTCGTACTTTTAACACTAAAACTTGGTTGTGCAATAACACAGGTTCAATATCTGTTTCTACTTTTTTATTTCTCACCAAAATCAGCGTGCTATTATTATTTTCTGGCTGAATTTGTACTGTACTCCCAATCACCCCATACAATAAACCTTGGATTTGATCTTGATTAAGATTTTTTAATTCCTGACTATCAATTTTAACAATCGACTGCCCATTCTTGAGTCCGAGTTTACTCGAGTCAGATTCTGCCTTTAAATCCTGAATTTTCCATGCTCTCGCATGAATATCGTAATTTAAATTGAAATCTACTGAAGCCAAATCACCTTCAGTATATTGAATTAATTGATGATATTCTTCAGCCGATAAATAACGTGAATAACGATCTAAGCCGCTGAGCAAGCCTTTAATGGCTTGTTGGAACAACACATCATCTGATTTTTTGTCGACATAGTTTTCGCGGACAATGCCATATACTTGCACAAATTGCTGAATAGATTCGATCGGAATTTCGGTTCTATCGGAATTACCATCTTCGACCCACGCCGCGGCATTGTTCGGTGCGGCATACAAACTATGCCCCCAACACATCAACACACTGGCACATAAAGCACGGTAGAAGTTGTTGTGTTGAGTCATTGGCTTACCTTATTGTTGTAATGTAATTAAGTTCCTGCCTTGCATTTCTTGAGGAACTGGAAGATGCATTAAATGCAGCAAAGTGGGTGCAACATCTGCCAAAACACCACCTTCAGAAATTACGGCTTGCGTCGGCCCAACATAAATAAATGGCACCAATTCAGTGGTGTGTTGCGTATGCACTTGACCGCTATCATGGTCATGCATTTGCTCTACATTACCATGATCCGCAGTAATTAACATATGCCCTTTGTTCGCCATGACTGCATCATAAACTCGACCTAAACAGGTATCCACAGTTTCAACTGCTTTAACTGCAGCATCAAAAATACCTGTGTGTCCAACCATGTCGCCATTGGCATAATTCACCACCAATAAATCAAATTCACCTGAATTGATGGCATTGACCAATTCATCGGTGACTTCAGGCGCACTCATTTCAGGCTGTAGATCATAGGTTGCAACGTTCGGTGATGGAATCAAAATACGCTTTTCGCCAACATACTCATCTTCACGCCCACCACTAAAGAAGAAGGTGACGTGCGCATATTTTTCAGTTTCGGCGATTCGTAACTGGGTTTTCCCTAAACTAGAAAGATATTCACCAATTGAGTTTTTCAACTCTTGTGGCATATAAGCTACAGGCGCATCAATACTGGCTTGATAGCGGGTCAACATAACAAATTTAGACAAGTTTGGAACGACTTTACGCGCAAATCCAGCAAAGTCTTTTTCAACAAAAGCACGCGTAATTTCACGCGCACGATCAGCACGAAAATTCATAAATACGATGCTATCGCCATCTTGTACTGTGGCTATTTCGCCAATACGCGTGGCTTTGACAAATTCATCATTTTCTTCTGCTGCATAGGCTTGTGCTAAACCTTCAACCGCTGAATTGACCACACGAAATGCTTCACCCTCGGTCATTAAGCGATAGGCTTGTTCAACCCGATCCCAACGATTGTCACGATCCATGGCAAAATAACGCCCAATCATGGAGACGATTCGACCTTGATTTGGATATTGTGCGAATAAAACATCTAATTTTTCTAAGGATGGTTTGGCACTACGTGGTGGCGTATCACGACCATCTAAAAAGGCATGTAAATAAACCGTTGCACCGCGTTTGAGTGCCAGTTCACACATCGCCACAATATGGTCTTCATGTGAGTGCACGCCACCTTGTGAAAGTAAGCCCAAAATATGCACTGCACCCTGCGCTGCTTTCGCTTTTTCGACCGCATCAATCAGCACTTCATGCTCAAAGAAATCGCCTGTACGAATGTCTTTGGTAATTCGGGTGAAATCTTGATACAGCACACGCCCTGCACCTAAATTCATGTGTCCGACTTCAGAATTGCCCATTTGACCATCTGGCAAGCCAACATCTTCACCTGAACCAGAGATTAAACTATTCGGATGCTTAGCTTTCATTGCAGTCAAATGCGGTGTTTTTGCCGCGAGATAAGCGTTGTCATCAGTCGCTTCACGATGCCCGACACCATCCATAATCACCAGAACGTGAGGAACTTTGACCGCATTTGCATCCGCCATAATCGACTCTCTGTTTATTTATCATTTGATCGGCATATTTTACCGAAATTTAGCTAAATTCTCTATGACCTGAATTAGCTGGGTTATGCATGAGAAAAACATACATTTGGGTACAACTCATCGTGCCCGATAAAGTAAATAACTGCCTGCGCCAAACATCAATACAATCGGCATCAATACAAACCAGGCTGGCGATGGTGCGTAAACCAGACTCGCGTAGCCTAAAAAGTCTTGTAAATAGAAAAAACCCAAGCCTGTAAATAAGGCAATCACTAAGCGAAACCCCATCGACTGCTGACGCAAGGGGCCAAAAATAAAGGAACAGGCAAGTAATACCAAAGTAATCAATCCAAGTGGCGAACTAACCTTTTGCCAAAAAGCCAATTCGTAGGTTTTAGGCACTTGGCTATATTCACGCATATAGCCCATAAAACTCACCAGCTGACTCGGTGACAAATCTTCAGGGTCTAAAGTCACCATATGTACATATTTAGGTTGCAATGCCAACGCGAGCGTTTGTTGGTCATGATTGGTTTTAATGGCATTGCCTTGCGCCAGTAAATCCACTTGATGTGATTGCTTGAGTGCCCATTCACCCTCTTTCAAAAACTGCCCTTGCTGTGCGATAACAAATGACTGCAAGCGGTAATCTTGGTCAAAATCTATGGTTTGAATATTGCGTAATTGCCCCTGTGAATTGGCATAATCAATATAAATAAAACGCTGACCTTCACGTGACCAATAACCATTCACCTCCCCCATAGCGGCAACACTACGTTGGGTTTTAATACTTTGCGCTTTCTCATTGGTGTAAGGAATGACCCATTCACTTAACACAAAAGATAACACGATGAGCAATAACGCAGCGCGCATGACCCAGCCGACAATACGCCATAAGCTAATGCCGACCGAACGCATCACGATCAATTCGCTATTCGATGCCAATGCACCCAAACCGAGTACCGAACCAATCAATGCGGCGACAGGTAAAATTTCATACAGATAGCGTGGCGCACCCCACATCACATACAAAAATGCCTGCCATGCGGTATAGTTTGGTTTCAGTGAACCTAATTCACCCAAATAAGTAAATAATACTTGCAGAAATGAGAGCACCAGCGTTGTTCCCAACATGGCAAGAATGGTGGTTTTTGTCACATGTTTGGCGACTATTCGACGTGCTAACATTACAACCCCACTCGCTGAATACTCTTCTTAATTTTCGGTGCTAATTTCTGTTTACGGGCAAAGATTGCCGCAGCAAATGCATAAATCGCCAGTATTGTCGGATACGCCCACAAGTCCAAGGCATCTTTACTAATTCGGGTTTTAATCGCAATCATCAACACAACCAAACTAGCGAAAATGAAAATAGCAGGAATTAACCGATAATAGCGCCCCTGACGTGGATTCACTTCAGAAAGCACTACAGCCAACATGAGTGCAATGATTACAATCCACGGGCCAAAAATCCGCCAGCCCAATTCACTACGAATTACTGCATCATCGCGTTTTTGCCATAATTTGCTAATCGGAAGGGCTTCAACGTCACCACTTTCAAATTTCACATCTTTATCATTTTCCAACCGTAAACGATAAGACTGAAATTCGGCTTGAGTATATTGCGGTCGATTCGTATAAATTTCATAACGACGCCCTTGGACTAAATCCACCACATTGGCAGTGTCATTGGCGACTTCAACTCGTGTCGCTTCTTTGGCCAAAATCATCACATCAGGTTTACCGTCCTGACTGGCTTTTTGATAGAAGAAAATATCTTTTAAATTTTTACGATCTTCCGAGAGCGAACCTGCATAGATGGTAAATGGTCCTGAGGAAATAAATTCTTTCGGTCGAACTAAATCAAAACCTGTGCGCACCGCTTGCGTATTGGTCAGTTTTTCAAATTCACGTATGCCCCACGGCCCAACCCAGACCATCAAACCGATTTGAACAATTAAATAAACAATCGTCATTGGCAAGAGTAGACGTGCCAATTGATTTCGACTGACACCACTCCCATTGAGCACTGCCATTTCATGATCGACATACAAACGACCAAACACCAGCATCAATGCAATAAAAAAACCTAAAGGCAAAATTAAGGTTAAAAATTCAGGTAAACGATACGCCAAAATACTAAATAGAATACTGGCATCTAAACGCCCTTGCGCGGCAATACCAAAATATTTGATTAAACGTCCGCCCATCATAATCAAGGTGAGTAAACCAACGACTACAAGAGATGTCGAAACCACCTGTTTGACGAGATAACGCCGAATAATCAAAGTAATACTTCCAAAAGACCAATCAAAGGTGATGCTAGTTTACCCGAATGTTAAAAATATAAAACCTATCGCCTGTTGCGGATTGCAACCTCATATCTGAAAGTGTTTAATGGAATTCTCTTTCCTTTTTGTTGATTAGGTTCGATTCAAACCATGAAATTTACCCTACATAACACTTTTCCAAGCCAAATATCGAGTGAATCTTTGTGGATTTTGGTGGATTCAGAACAACTAAAACAAAATTTAAATACCTATCAAATCAATAATCTAGATGATCTAATTGGCGCAACTCAATACAAAGCAGGATTAAATGAAAGCCTGCCGTTAATTGCCAATTTGAGTATTCAAGCGCATAGCCAGCTTTTGGGCTTAGGCAAAGTTGAAGAATTGAAAGCCACGAAATTAGCAAAACTTGCACAAACCATTATCAAATCATCACAAAATAAATTTAAACAAATTACAGTCGATTTATCTGCCATACCGAGTGAATTCCATTCACTCTTTGTCTTGAATTTAACTCAAGCCGCCTATGGCTACGATGAATTTAAATCGAAGAAAAATGAATTTAACCTAGAAACCATCCACTTGATTGCAGCGCAAACGACTTTGGATGATGCACAGCTCAATGTGCTACAAGCGGTGCAATCAGGTCAGAACTATGCCCGTGATTTGGGCAATCGTCCGCCAAATATTTGCTTTCCTGAATATTTAGCAGATCAAGCGCTTGCCCTCGCAGCACAATATCCCGATCTATTAAAAGTGACTGTTTTGGATGAGCAACAATTGGCTGATTTAGGCATGAATGCCTTTCTTGCCGTCAGCAAAGGTTCTGCCCGTCCAGGACGTGTGGTCACGCTTGAATACAATGCGCAAATTGATCAAGCGCCTGTGGTGTTAGTCGGCAAAGGCGTGACTTTTGATACAGGCGGTATTTCACTCAAACCGGGCTTAGGCATGGATGAGATGAAATTCGACATGTGTGGTGCGGCATCTGTGCTCGGTACTATGCGCGCTTTATGTGAAGCGAAATTGCCAATTCATGTGGTCGGTGCGATTGCCGCTGCGGAAAATATGCCGTCAGGTCATGCGACGCGCCCCGGTGATATTGTTACCACCATGAGCGGTCAAACCGTGGAAATTCTAAATACCGACGCTGAAGGTCGTTTGGTGTTATGCGACACATTGACCTATATCAAACGCTTTAATCCTGCTTTGGTGATTGATATCGCGACACTGACAGGCGCATGTGTGGTTGCTCTCGGTAAAGTGGTCAGTGGTTTATTTACCCCCGATGATGAGTTGGCGCAAGAACTGCAACGTGCAGGCGAACAATCACTCGATCGTGTATGGCGCATGCCTGTGATGGAAGATTACCAAGAATTGCTAGATTCGCCTTTTGCCGATATTGCCAACATCGGTGGCCCTTATGGTGGTGCGATTACTGCGGCGTGTTTCCTTGAGCGTTTTACCCGTGACTATCGTTGGGCACATTTGGATATTGCAGGCACGGCGTGGTTATCTGGTGCAGCCAAAGGCGCAACAGGCCGTCCAGTGCCATTATTGATGCAGTTTTTAGCCAATCGCGCTGCAACACATGACACAAATTAGTTTTTACTTATTTGAAAAAAGTAACGAACGGCAAGTCGAAAGTGCTTGCCGTTTGTGTCGTAAAATTCTGAATCAACAGGCGAAGATTTGGTGGTATTGTACCGATAGCAACATGCAGATTGAGCTAGATGAAATGCTGTGGGCTTTTGATCCACAGAGTTTTATTCCGCATGGCATTGATAACATCGAAAGTTCAGTCTGTATTTCAGCGCAATTGCCGCCTAGCCATGATTGGATAATTTTTAATTTTAACCATCATGCACTTGAACAGATTCAGAATATTCGCCACATTATCGAAATTGTGGAAAATAATGAAACTGCAAAACAGATTGGACGTGAAAAGTTTAAAATGTATCGTCAATTCGGCATTGAAGCGCGAACATTTAAGCTCTAAATACATAGAGAATTACAATATTTAAGGAGGTCGTGTGGCATTAAACGTGGGTCAAGATTTTAAAAATCGTTGGTTAAATACCCCTGAAACGGTTCGTCAAACCTATCAGGAAGATTTAGCACGTATCTGTGATCTGTTGCTGCCGCAAACACTGATTCAAACGTGGAATTATCAGGAAGAAAAAGCGCAACAACTTTCCGAGCAGCGCATCGAACAAGCCTATGTCGATTTGAAAGCAGAGTTGATCGAGCAAGCGCGTATTCGTAAACAGCAAGCTTTGGAAAATGCTTTAGCCGAAAAACGTGCTGCCGATGCAGCGTATGCAGCACAGCTACATGCCGATGAAGTGCGTCAATTTGAACAACAAACCGAAAACTTGTTGGCCTTGCGTCAACATATTGACCTTGAAATCACGCAACAAACGGATCGTTATCAAGCAAACCCTGAACAGTCTAGCATTGATTATGCCCAGCCACGCCCGATGCAGATTGATGATCAGCAAATTTTGTCTGAATTGGAAAGTGTGCGTTTGCGTTTAGAGCTAGAAGCCGAAACTTTGATTGAACAAGCAGTTCAAGCCTTTCGCACAAAACTTCATACGTTGGCACAGGATGAGATTGATTATATTTTGAAGAATAGTGGATTTTCGAATGGCGAGTAAATTCGTACTTTTATATCTAATTTCGCTTAATAAATCTCGCACCAAGCAAAACACACCTCCATTCCATAAAGCTCATATTTGAGCTATTTTTAGATTTTTAATGCTATAATAGCTTATATATGAACTCTTAATTTTGGTGATTAATGTGTTTTTTGACTTTGCAACAGAGGCAGAGATTTCTCAGGAATTAGGACACCGAATAGCTCAACAGCGAATAAAAAAGAATATTACTCAAGCTGAGTTAGCAAGTAGAGCTGCAGTTAGTATTTCAACAATCAAACGTTTAGAAAAAGGTGAAGGAGCCACACTCGGTAATTTTATTAGGGTTCTAAATTCACTCGGACTTGTGAATGACCTTTCTCAAATTGCTGTTAAGCCAACTTTTTCAATACAGGAGTTTGAAGAAATGAATAGTATTACCCCCCGTAAACGAGCATCCCATTTTAAAGGCTGAATTATGGAAAGTTTATATAAAATAGATGTTTATTATAATGGTTGGGGTGAAAATTGGCGTTTAGGACAACTTGCATCAAATGGTCGTCAGACCGTATTTCAATATTCGCCTGAAGCAATTCAACGAAATATAGAGTTTTCACCACGGTACTTACCACTTCAACTGGATGCTTTTACTCATTTCCCATCATTTCAATATCAGCTTCCAGGATTGTGCGCTGATAGTCTTCCAGATGGCTGGGGATTGCTATTAATGGATCGGTTTTTCAAAAAAGAGTTTGGAAAAAATCCAGACCAGATCAATCCATTAGAGCGGCTGACATGTCTAGGTGAACAAACAATGGGTGCATTTACATATCGCCCTACCTCCCCAAGAACAATGGAAGTTAAAGAAATGAACTTAATTGAAATTGCAGAACAAATGGGAGCTGTGCAGACTGGACAGGATGTTAATGTCCTTGAAACATTGGTGTTTATGGGTGGATCTCCACAAGGTGCCAGACCCAAAGCACAGGTGTATTATAATCCTTTAAATGGTCAAATGAGTAATTGTCCGATTGAAAATGGTGAGCCGTGGTTAGTAAAATTTAATGCCCAAAGTGAAAATATTGAAGTTTGTGCAATAGAAAAATTTTATCTTGATACAGCTGAGTTATGTGGCTTATCTGTACCTGAATCAAAGTTGTTTTATATCAACCTTAATGTTGCTGCTATAGGTATGAAGCGTTTTGACCGTTTAGATAGGATGCGTATTCCAATGCATAGCTTAGCAGGTGCATTACATGCTAATTTCCGTATTCCAGATTGTAGTTATGAACTATATCTACGTATGACAAGATTTATGACAAGAAGCGAAAAGGAAGTTGAAAGAGCTTTTAGTTATTGTGTTTTTAACGTGTGCATGAATAACCGCGATGATCATACTAAAAATTTTTCTTATCTGATGAATCAAAATGGAGAATGGAAATTATCACCTGCTTATGATTTGACATTTAATACAGGTATCAATGGATATCATCAAATGGATGTAGCGGGCGAAGCTCATACAATCAAACGTCAGCATTTGCTTGGTTTAGCTAAAAATTCTGGTCTGAATACTACTAAAAGTGAGGTTTTGATTGATTCTATTGTTGGTGTTGCAAAAAATCGTATAAGTGACCTATTTAATGGAGATTATGAAATCTCAAGAGATACGGCATCTCTGATAAAAGCTAAAGTAGAAGAAAATATACAACTTTTAGAATGTTGATGAGGTTTGAGCTAGTACAAGTGTGGTTAAGTTTTCTAAATGGTTATTCACTTTCCAAACCGAAAGTAAACCTCCCACAGAAAATCCTAACCTTTTGAAATTTAAAAATCACCCTACTTCAAAAACCCATTCTCAGCTAAAAACGCCATACTGATATTGGATTCAGTTTTTTGCTCTGCGGCTTTATCACCCAACAATAAACGCTCGATATAACGCGCTAACACATCGACTTCTAAATTCACTTTGCTACCGACTTGCCACGAGCCAATATTGGTGCGGTCAGCCGTATGTGGAATTAGGTTTAAACTCAAAATATTGCCCCGTAAATGGTTAATAGTCAGGCTAATGCCATCCACCGTGACCGAACCTTTTTCCGCTAAATATTTTGCCAACTCCACAGGGGCAGTCACTTCAAAATACAAAGAACGTGCATCTTGACGCACTACAGTGATTTCACCCAAACCATCAACATGACCACTGACGATATGCCCACCAAAACGCGTGGTCGGTAACATGGCTTTCTCAACATTGACCGCTTGCCCAACTTTCCATTGACCCAGTGTGGTTCGATTCAGACTTTCACGCGAAACATCGGCAGCGTACCAGTTTGCACCCCACTCAATCACGGTCAAGCAAATACCATTGGTGGCAATCGAATCGCCCAAATGCACATCGGACATATCTAAATCGGTTTGAATGCGCAAGCGCACATCACCGCCGACATTTTGTAGACTTTCCACTTTGCCTAAACTTTCAATAATGCCTGTAAACATTTATTTCTCCTGCGATCTGCAAAGGGTTTACCACAATTCCAATTGGGTACTATTGCCTGTGGTATCGACACCACCCAATTCAGCAAAATGATACAACTGCCCAAGTAATTGGCGTAGCGGCGGGCCTGATTTGGCGTGAGTATCAGTAATCACAATAAACTCTAACACCCGTGCACGTTCAGACTGTCGCTGCTTACTGACTCGATAACGCGGTACATCTTGGGTCAACAAGGTGACTTTGCCACGCTTTAAATTGGCGTTGAGCAAATCTTTCGGTTCAATATTTCCATCGGTGGAATAACTGGTCAAAATATAACGTGCGTTGACGGTCGCCAGTAATTTCTCATAGGCTTCTTGCGCATACTTTGACGAATTATAAGCACTCGGACGCTCTTTGCGCCATGCACGGTCAATTCCGCTTTTAAAACCTTTGGTATCGGGCGATGGTAAATCCACTTGATCCCACAGCGTCAGTGAATTTAACACATGATAATTACTGCTATAGGCATGTTGATTATACGGCGGATCAAGATACGCCACATCGACTTCAAAGCCACTCATTTGATTGGCTAAATGCTGCGCATCGACACACCATACTTCCGCTGCGGGGCGTTGCGCATCACCGATTTCACAAAAGCGACTTGGGGTGAGCCATAGCAAAGATTCGATTCGTTCCAAAGCCGTCTGTGTACGTCCGCCCCAACCTTGATGGAAACTTTTAAACACGCCACTGGTATTGCTGACAAAACTGGCGGAATACAGCAATGGTGCGAGCAAAGCGCTCATTTCCACATCATTAATCGCACCTTGCGCTTGCCACGTGGCAATTTGCTGACGAATCGCATCAATCTTCATGCCATTACGGCGTTTAAAGAATAAACGATCACGGCTCGGATCATACAAATCATCATTGCGTGGGCATAAATTATGCGTCACCCAACCTTTGACTTCTGGTAGCCGATTTAAAATGTCGATGGCCTTTTGATAACCGCCCAATTGCTTAAATTCAGGCGCATCAACACAGGCTAAAATCGCGTGATTTAAAGCATGGCTATACGGCTCCCAATCATTGGCAATCAACCGATAACCATTTTGACGAGCCAACCGTGAAACCACACCACTGCCTGCAAAAAAGTCAGCGAAAATGGGCGGATTTTTTTTCTTGCTATTCAGCGTGCCTGTAATCTCAAGCGCTTCTAAAATCAGATGCAGTAAACGACGCTTGTTGCCTAAATAAGGCACCAACTGATTGAACAAATATTCATCTGTGTTGCGTGCCGAATGACGACGTTTGTGGTAAACCGAGGCTTCTGGATTCATATCATCTCTTGGGTAGGGCGCAATCTTAAGCGAATATCTTGCCCAAGTTGAGTGACATCGAGTAACTGAAAACGGAACTGCTCTGCCATGCGATTCAATTCTGCGCTAAACAGGGGGCGAGCCGTTTGACCCAGTAAAGTAGGCGCAACATAGCTGATCATTTCATCGACCAAGCCCTGTTGTAAGAAAGCCGTAGATAAGGTTGCCCCCGCTTCCACCAACACATCATAAATTTGATGTTGTTGGCATAGTTGCTGTAACAATTGATCTAAGGGTTGCGGCGCGAATTGTATCACGCCTAGATCGGCAAGGTCTTGACGAAATGGGGTCATCACCATCACGGTTTCAGAATTTTGTAAGATTTTTGCTGAAATGGGCAATCGTGCCTGACGATCCAAAACAATCCGTTTCGGTTGAACCACAGTCGCAAGATCAACCGCCTCTAAATGTCGAACATTCAATTCACAATCATCGGCTAACACCGTTTGAATTCCTGTGATGACTGCGCCTGAAATTGCACGCCAATGTTGCACATCTTGTCGAGCAACTGCACCTGTAATCCATTTGGATTCACCCGATGCCATAGCAGTACGCCCATCCAAACTGGATGCGACTTTTAAGCGCACATAGGGTTGTCCAGTCGACATGGCTTTGAGAAAACCTGAATTTAGATTTTTGGCACTTTGTTCACACACGCCAATTTCAACTTCAATGCCCGCATCTTGTAAAATCTTAGCGCCTTGACCTGCCACCAATGGATTGGGGTCGGCACAAGCGATAATGACTTTTTTGACTTGTGCTTTGACTAGTGCTTCGGCACAGGGCGGGGTTCTGCCGTAATGCGCACACGGCTCTAAAGTGACATAGGCGGTCGCGCCTTTGGCATGTTCACCTGCTTGACGCAATGCAAACACTTCGGCATGTGGCTGCCCTGCTTTGGGATGATAACCCTCGCCGATGATTTGCCCATCTTTAACAATCACACAACCGACATTCGGATTGGGTTTGGTGGAATACTGTCCAAGCTTTGCCAATGCAATTGCACGCTGCATAAATTTTTGGTCTTGCGTCAATTCAGACATTATTTCTCTAATTTAATTTCGTTTTCACGCTGTTGCATTTGCTCAATTTGACGGCGGAATGCTTCAACATCTTGGAAGTCTTGATATACCGAGGCGAATCGAACATAGGCAACACGATCCAGCGCGAACAATGCTTGCATGACAATTTCACCAATCGTTCTCGATTTCACATCTCGCTCGCCTAAACGACGAATTTGTGACTGAATATCACTGAGTACGGTTTCAATTTGCTCTTGCGTCACAGGACGCTTTTGTAAGGCATGCATCAACGAACGGCGTAATTTTTGTTCATCAAAAGGGTCATTTCGACCATTCGATTTAATTACGCGCGGCATCACCACTTCATAACTTTCAAAGGTGGTAAATCGTTCACCACAACTGGTGCATTCGCGACGACGTCGAATTTGACAGCCTTCGGCCGCCAAGCGTGAATCGATGACTTTACTATCAGCTGCGTTACAGAATGGACAATGCATAAGGTCGGATTATTGACTCACTTTGGCTAAGTGTAGCAAAGTTTTGTCGATAGCTAAACTCAAGATCAAAGCACAAAAAAAGCAGCCAAATTTGGCTGCTTTTTTAGATCATATTGAGTAATCGATTATTCGATACGCTCGCCATGTTGGCTAAGATCGAGACCCATACGCTCATCTTCTGCGCTCACACGGATACCCATCACTAGATCAATTACTTTAAGGATAATGAACGTTGCTACCGCACAATACACCATTGTCGCTAACACACCTTCAAGTTGTATTTTTAGTTGTTCGATGAATGTTGGTGCAAGAACTACGCCCGCAGCTTTGATAATTTCATCGCTGTAGAACACGCCAGTTAAGATCGCACCTAAAATACCACCGACTGCATGTAGACCGAACGCATCCAAAGCATCATCCGCTTTAAGTAAACGTTTCAGAGCAGTAATACCCCAGAAGCAAACCACACCACCGAGTAGACCCATCACCAATGCACCACCGACACCGACAAAACCAGCAGCAGGCGTAATCACCACTAAACCAGCAACCGCACCTGACGCGCCGCCCAATACAGAAGCTTTACCACGAGCAAGACGTTCAACAATTAACCAAGAGAATGCAGCGGCAGCAGCAGCAACTTGAGTTACAAGAATCGCCATACCTGCGCGAGCGCCTGCACCTAAAGCCGAACCACCGTTGAAACCAAACCAACCTACCCAAATTAAGCTTGCGCCAATTACAGTAAGGGTTAAGTTGTGTGGTGCCATTGATTCACGACCTAAGCCAGTACGTTTACCCAGCATATAAGCAGCAACTAAACCTGCAACACCCGCGTTGATATGAACAACCGTACCACCCGCAAAGTCTAATGCACCTGCTTTAAATAACCAGCCATCCGCTGCCCATACCCAGTGTGTGATTGGCGCGTAAACGACCAATACCCAAACGGCAATGAACACCATAAAAGCAGAATATTTCATACGATCGGCAATCGAACCACTGATAATCGCAACCGTAATGATGGCAAAGGTCATTTGGAAAATGACAAATAAGCTTTCTGGAATTGTTCCAGTCAAGGCATCAAACGCCACGCCATTCAACATTGCTTTAGCAAAGTCACCGACATACGCGCCTGTACCAGAGAATGCTAATGAATAACCTGCAAGCACCCAAATCAAGCTGACCAAGATTGCCGCTGAAAGGCTAAACATCATGGTGCTGAGTACGTTTTTCTTACGAACCATACCACCGTAGAACAGCGCCAAACCTGGAATCGTCATCAACAACACCAATGCTGTTGAAACTAAAATCCAAGCCGTATCGCCTGTATCAACAGTTGCTACTGCTGCTGGAGCAGCCGCTTCTTCTGCGACTGGAGCTTCAGTTGCTATAACTGTTTCAGATGTGATTGCTGCATCAGATGCTGCGACGGTTTGCTCAGCCACTGGTGTTGAAACGGCTTCTTCCGCCCACACCACTGCTGAACCACCTAAGAGTGCGCCAGTTAAACTGAGCGCCATAAGCATTTTTTTCATTCGTGTCCCCCAACCTTCATCTTGTGAGTTCGTGCTATTGTTCCGAACTCAGCAAACTTTATGCCAATTTAGACAGCATCTGGCCCAGTCTCACCAGTACGAATACGGATGACTTGTTCTAAATTCGTGACAAAGATTTTCCCGTCACCAATTTTTCCTGTGCTCGCCACACGCGTAATTGATTCAATTACCGCATCGACCATTTCATCGCTAATTGCAATGTCAATTTTCACTTTCGGTAAGAAATCAACCACATACTCTGCACCACGGTACAGTTCTGTATGACCCTTTTGACGTCCGAAACCTTTGACTTCAGTTACGGTAATCCCTTGAACACCAATATCAGAAAGTGCTTCACGCACGTCATCTAATTTGAATGGTTTTACAATTGCAGTTACAAGCTTCATGTTTTTTTCCTTCGGCTTATTTTCACCAGTAAGGTTTTATGTTCAATTTTCATGCCAATATTTAAAGGTTAGGGGGTTTTAAATATTAAACATGAACGTTCTTTATACCCTATTTAGCCTTGAAGATGTAGCTTTTCAAGCGAAAATAAGTTTCATTCACCTTATGTTATTAGGACTTTACACTGTAGCATCAGATACTTAAGCGCAATGCTAGAGGATTACCTCAAGCAATGTTACACTGAGCCATAAATACCAATAAACGATTGAGCACTTTATGATTGAGACCCTTTTACAAGCCATTTTGCAACAAGTTGAACAACCAAAAAATGATTTAGAAAAAAATTTGCGTGCTTTACTGAATGAAAGTATCGAAAAACTCGACTTGGTGTCTAAGCAAGAGCTTGATCGTCAAAAAAATGCCCTAAATTTGGCCAATCAACGCCTAACTGAACTGCAAGAAAAAATGCAAATGCTTGAAGAAAAGCTCCAGTACAAAAAATAAGCACCAACTCGGTGCGCATCGCACCTGAAATGACTAAAAATAAAGCACCAGCATGGAACAATAATAAAATGTCTTTTGCCAAAATTTACACACGTGGCTTATTGGGTTTGCACGCCCCACAAATCGAAGTTGAAGTTCATATCAGTTCAGGTTTGCCCTCTTTAACGATTGTTGGTTTACCTGAAGCCGCAGTGCGGGAAAGCAAGGATCGTGTTCGATCTGCCATTATTAATAGTGGTTTCCAATTTCCAACCAAACGTTTAACCATCAATTTAGCACCTGCTGACCTGCCCAAAGATGGCTCACGATTAGACTTACCCATTGCGCTGGGTATTTTAATTGCGTCTGGACAATTACCAGAAGAAAGCACCAATGGCTTTGAATTTATTGGCGAATTGGCACTCGATGGACACTTACGTCCTATTTCTGGCGCACTTACCATTGCGATGGCATGTCAGCAAGCACAGCATCGTTTGCTTCTTCCTGTCGCAAATTTAGAAGAAGCGAACCAACTGCCTAATTTTCAAGTTTATGGCGCATCACACCTTAAAGAGGTTTGTGCACATTTTTCGGGCGATATGCATCTGAATGCAGCACCTGTACGAGAAATACCAGCGTCCATGCGTTATGCATTTGACCTTGCCGATGTAAAAGGGCAATTACGTCCGCGTCGTGCATTGGAAATTGCGGCAGCTGGTGGTCATTCTTTATTATTTAAAGGCCCACCGGGCACAGGCAAAACCTTATTAGCTTCTCGCCTACCCTCCATTTTGCCGCCGCTGAGCGCACAAGAAAATTTAGAAGTTGCCAGTATTTATTCGGTTGCGAATGCACAACACACCTATGGTCAACGTCCGTTTCGCGCGCCGCATCATACCGCGTCAGGCATTGCTTTGGTCGGTGGCGGTTCACATCCTAAACCGGGGGAAATTACTTTGGCGCATTTAGGTGTGTTGTTCTTAGATGAATTGCCTGAGTTTGACCGAAAAGTTTTAGAAGTATTGCGCCAACCACTTGAGTCCAAAGAAATTGTGATTTCTCGTGCGGCACGGCAAATGACCTTTCCCGCAAATTTTCAATTTATTGCAGCGATGAATCCATGCCCTTGTGGTTATGCCTTTAACCAAGATAATCGCTGTCAATGTTCACCTGACAGTATTCAACGTTATCAAAACCGTATTTCGGGGCCATTGTTGGATCGGATTGATTTACATATTGATGTGCCACCATTACAAGCGAAAGAATTGCAGGATCATGCACCAACAGAAAACTCTGAAACGGTAAGAACACGAGTGATTCGAGCATATCAACAGCAAATTCAAAGACAGCAATGTTTGAATCAGGCACTTTCGCCAAAATTACTGGAGCAATATGCGGCTTTAGATGAAAGTTCCGTCAAAATTATTGAACTGGCACAACAACGTTTAAACCTTTCAGCGCGTGCTTATCATCGAGTATTACGTGTTGCCAGAACCATTGCAGACTTGGCAGAAAGTGAAATGATTTTAAGCTCACACCTGAGCGAAGCCTTGTCTTATCGGGGTAATGCGGCATAACGTAAAAAAGCCAGCAAATCTGCTGGCTTTTCTTTATTAGCTTTAACTCAAAATTAGAATGCTTTGGTTAAAGTAAACACTGCACCAGTTTCAGTACCGCGTTTATAAGGTTGTGCGTTGGCATCAATGTTCGTTCCAATCGCAGCTAGTTCAGCGGTAAAGCCTGGGATAGATTGAACTGCATAGGTTACACCTACTTTCCAGTCAACATAAGCGTCATCTGAGCTGCCATTATCACTAAAGTCATAGTTGTCTGCTTTGGTATAACCAACGCTTGCAACACCACCCAAACCGCCTACAAATGGTACGTTGTAAGTTGCGTTCAAATACCAAGCATCTTCGTCTAAACCAAAGAAATCATTGGTATAGTTGATGCTTGCTAAGAAACTATCGCCTTCAGCAGCAACACCTTTAAAGCCTAATTTTGCATAAAGCTCTAACCAGTTGAAATCTGAAGCACTTGGATAACCGTAGTACCATAAACCTACATCTAAAGTTGGCTTGCTTGCAAATGGAAGTTCAGTCGCGTAACCCACGTATGGATCAAGTTCTAAATGTGGGTCAGCTGAACCGAAGTTCACATTTGAACCCCAAACACCTGCATATACACCTGATGAATGCGCTAGAGCAAAACCACCTTGTACAGCTGGATCACTTTGAGTTTGTGTCATACCACGATAACGATAGTCTGACGTTAACGCCGCAGAACCAGTGAATGTAAGACCTGCTTGAGACAATGCGGTCGTTTCCTCTGCCATAGCGAAAGAAGATGCTACTGCAATAACACTAAGCGCAATCGCTTTAGATGCAAATTTAATCATATTGGTTTCCCCATGATGGATATTCGACGAATTTATGCTTTAAATTACTTCATAAGAGAAATAGCAAATGCCGTGCCAACCTTATAATAATGATTGAAACATCAATAAAACTGTCATAAACGCTTCTTTTTTTAATTTTAAAAAATACGAATCCCAGGAAATAAATACTTTTTTATAAAAAATGATCTATTTTTAAGCAGGAATTAAACACTCCGCCCTTTTAATGCGCAAAAACAATGCAAATCGTTCAACATTTCATTTCATTGCTATAAAAAATCTAAATAAAAATAAGTAAGAGAAGAATGATGCGCAATAAAAGTGCAGCCTGAAATAATGAAAAGTAGTTTCTATCAAAATTTAAGTATTTGAATGTAAAAATTAGCCTAATAATTTATCAAACGGTAAATTAATTAATGTTGTGCGCTTAGATTCTTACATAAGAAATCATGCATTCCATATACAATTTTTTAAAATAGAGATACTTGATCAATTTATTTATTTACTTTAATAACAATAATATAAGTTATATATTTTCAATTTACCCGACAATTTTAAATACATTTAAGCGATACATTCACGCTCTTTGCTTGCAATAAAAACCTATCTTTTTAATTCAGAAATTATACAATTGGTAAAATTTTGGACTCTCCCCCAAATTATTTATTGTATGAGGTTAGTGATGCCTACGGCACAAAAACTAGGTTTAGCGGTGTTGATTCATGCCGTCTTTATTTCTTCCAGCTATGCCAGCGAGCAAAGCGAAGCCAAAGGCTTTATAGAAGGTGCTCAAGCGGAGCTATTATTCCGTAATGGTTATATTTCCCGTGATAAGAAAAATGGTGCAGCAGACACCAGTTCTTGGGCGCAAACGGTGATTGCCAATATCGACTCGGGTTATACCCAAGGCAATATTGGCTTTGGTGTCGGTGCGGTCGGTGATTTTTCCTTTAAACTGGGCGATAACGCACACGCGGGCGACAACATGATTGCCAAGCGCGATGATGGAACGCCTTACGACCAATGGACACGTGGTGGTGGCAATGTCAAAGCACGTGTTTCCAATACCACCGTTCGTTATGGGACACAAGTTCTCGACCTACCTGTGCTTGCCAGTAATACGGCGCGTCTAGTGCCCGAATATTTTACTGGCACACTCATTCAGAGCCGTGAAATTAAAGGACTGGAATTAACTGCGGGTAAATTCACAAAAAATCAGTTCTCTGACCAAATTACCACGGATCAAAAGCATTTAGACCGTGCTGTGGTTTGGGGCGCAAAATATCAACCTAATGCGCAATTCAAAACGGCGTATTACGGTTTAGATAGCCAAGACATTATGAAACGCCATTATCTAAATGTGAACTATAAGCAATTGTTCGATGCTGACCACAGCCTGACTTACGACGTCAGTGGCTACCGCACCACATTTGAACCAACAGCATTTACCTACTCTGCATTGGGCGATGCCAACACGGAGAAAACCAATCATATCTGGGCACTGTCGGGCACGTATAATACTGGCCCACACACCCTCATGTTGGCGTATCAACAAAACTCGGGCGATGTCGGTTATGACTATGGTCAAAATGCCGATGGCGGACAAAGTGTGTATCTGCCGAATTCTTATCTGTCAGACTTTATCGGCAATGGCGAAAAATCGGCACAAATTCAATACTCGCTCGATTTTGGTGCATTTGACTGGTCAGGGTTAAATTGGACGACGGCGTTGGTCTATGGTTGGGATATTCGCGCCACCGACAATCAAAACCATCTGGTTGATGACAATGCCACAGAGCGTGAATTTTTCAATCAGGTGTCTTATACAGTGCAAAAGGGTTTTGCTAAAGATAGTCGTTTAAGGGTTCGCCATTCTTATTATCGTGCCAGCGAAGCTTATGATGCTTCATATATACGCAGCACCGATGAATGGCGTATTTTCTTGGATATTCCTGTGAAATTATTCTAATTCAACTTTGAGCTACAAAAAAACGCCATTCGATTGAATGGCGTTTTTTATGACCGAATTTTACAATCCCACCTGACCTCCCTTTACTAAAGGGAGGAATACCTTCTTTAAAAAAGTTCAGTAACGATTAAAACCCTGCAGGCAGAATGCTTCTTATTTAGCAGCTTCGATTGCTTTAAGAACTTCAGCTTTCGCAACATCTGCACCTTCCCAACCACTGATTTTGACCCACTTACCTGGCTCTAAATCTTTGTAGTGTGCAAAAAAGTGCTCGATTTGATTAATTAATAATTTCGGCAAATCTGTATATTCTTGAATATCGTTATATAACGGAGATAACTTTTCATGCGGCACAGCGATTAGTTTCGCGTCGATACCACCGTCATCTTCCATTTTCAATTTACCGACTGGACGGCAGCGAATAACTGAACCCGCAGCAACAGGGTGCGGTGTTACCACAAGTACGTCTAATGGGTCACCATCTTCAGATAGGGTGTTTGGCACATAACCATAGTTTGCAGGATAGAACATGGCAGTACCCATGAAACGATCTACAAATAAGGCATCTGAATCTTTATCAATTTCATATTTGATTGGTGCTGCATTGGCAGGAATTTCAATAATGACGTAGATATCGTTTGGTGCGTCTTTACCCGCAGGAATATTGCTATAGCTCATATCAACACTCGTATGTTGTGAAGTCAGATGAAAATTGGGATCGATTATAACGTGATTATAAGCAAAATGATGCTGAATTTTATATTCAGTTAAGCTTAATCCTTAGGTCATCTTAATGGTAATAAGCAACAATAAAATTGGGCACAATAACGATAAAGCCCAAATGATCGAACGTAAGGTCGCCCAATTGGCTAAATAACAAATGCCGTAAATGATGCGAAGCGCGATATAAGCCCAACCTAAAGACAGGATAAACCTTTCTGGCACAACCATATATTCTGCCATTAAGATTGCCGCAATAAATAAGGGTAAACTTTCAAAACTGTTTTGTTGCACCGCATTGGCGCGTGCAGACAAACCCGTTACTTTGGCTAAAAATTCACGTGGATTTTGGTTATCTTTGACTTGAAAACGACCTTTAGATTTTGCAATTAAGGTAAAAACGTAAGGCAACAGACAGGCAACTAGAATAATCATTATGATGCCGCTAATCCCTTGCATACTCTGTTCCATTCTTTGAAATTATCTTGATCATGCTATCATAATTAACTGCGTATTCAACGTACAGTCTGCTTGTTCATTTTGTAAAACTTCGAGGGTTGAGACAACCAATCGCCCTAAGTCTTGAGATCAATCTTTATGCTAACCAAAGATGAAAAAGAAATGTTTGATGGTCTGGCACAGCAACGTCAGCATCAATTAATGGTCAGTCGTGTGCTTAAGGTGGTATTGCCGATTATGGCTTTTCTGCTTAGCGTGATGTGTGCAAATTTAAACTGGCAATCGACTTTAGGTACATTTGTGATGCTCACCTTTGCGTTCTATGCCGTCGGTATTCACCATTTAGTGCTGTGGCATTGGTTAGTACTGGTGATTATTTATGTCTTTGCCGATCAATATTTTAGTATCGGGAGTATTCAACCGAATGCTTTACGATTCCAACTCGTGACCATGTTGGTTTTTGTTGCGATTGTGGGAATTGGACGTCCTTATGTTGATCGCTGGCTGATGAAACAACCACCTTCAAAATGAATTGCATAAATAAAAAACCATAAAAAAATGCCGCAATTGCGGCATTTTTTTAACTCGTTGCTTTTAGTAAGCAAAGCGACGAGAGATTATTAAGCAGGTTTACGCAAGTCTTTACGCAAGATTTTACCCACGTTAGACTTTGGTAATTCATCCATAAATTCCACATAACGTGGGCATTTGTAGCCTGTTAAATTTTGTTTTGCGTAAGCTAAAACTTCTTCAGTGGTTAAAGACTGATCTTTTTTCACAATAAATAGTTTCGGCACTTCACCTGATTTTTCATCTGGCACACCAATCGCTGCAACTTCCAATACTTTTGGATGTTGTGCAATCACTTCTTCAATTTCGCTTGGATAAACGTTAAAACCTGATACTAGAATCATGTCTTTCTTACGGTCTACAATTTTAAAATAACCGCGAGAATCCACAACGCCAATATCGCCTGTGCGGAAGAAACCATCTGCCGTCATCACTTTCGCAGTTTCATCAGGACGGTTCCAATAACCTTTCATGACCTGTGGACCACGAATTGAGATTTCCCCTTGTTCGCCTAATGCCACTTCATTGCCATCATCATCTAACAATGTCACTTCAGTGAGTGGCAATGGAACACCAATCGTGCCACTAAACTCAGTTGTTGCAGGTGGATTTGCCGTTGCCACTGGCGAAGTTTCAGACAAACCATAACCTTCAATAATGATGGTTCCTGTGACTTTTTTCCAAGCCGCAGCTGTCGATGGCAATACCGCCATACCGCCGCCCATTGCCATTTTCAAATTGCTGTGGTCAAGCTGTTTAAATTCTTCGTTGTTTACTAGCGCATTAAACAATGTGTTTACTGCTGGGAAGAATGATGGTTTGTATTTGCGCAATTCGCCAATGACCGCAGGTAAGTCACGCGGGTTAGGAATCAGGATGTTGGCTTGTCCTTTATACATACCGTATAGCGCGCACACCATGAATGCAAAAATATGATACATCGGTAGGGCACAAACAATACGATCATCTGTCGCGCTTTCGGCTGTACCAAACTTGCTAGAGAAAATTGCTTCACATTGTAATAGGTTGGCAACCAAGTTACGGTGCGTCAATTCTGCACCTTTAGATACGCCTGTCGTACCACCTGTATATTGCAACACTGCGGTATCGCTTAAAGTTAAGCTAGGACGCTTATAATCGCTTTGATTAACACTGTTCAATGCCGCATTAAACTTGGTATATCCTGGAATATTCCATGCAGGAATTTGTTTACGCACTTTACGTAGTACAAAGTTGACCAAAGTACCTTTCAGCGTGCCCAACATGTCACCAACAGTCGCAACCACGACATGTTTCACTGGTGTTTTGCCAATAATCGTTTGATAAACGCTGGCAAAGTTTTCAATGATGACCAAGACTTCTGCACCTGAGTCATTCAACTGATGATCAAGCTCACGTGCGGTATAGAGTGGATTGACATTCACTAAAACCAAACCAGCACGAAAAATACCCAAAGCCACGACTGGATATTGAAATACGTTTGGCATCATCACAGCAACGCGTGTGCCTTTGGCTAAATTTAAGCTTTGTAAATAAGTCGCGAATTTACGGCTTGCCACTTCTAATTCATTAAAAGTTAAAACTTTATCCATGAAGATAAAGGCATCACGTGAGCCATATTTTTGAAAGTTACGTTCAAAAATATCAACGAGTGAGGTATTTTCAGCAGGTAAAGCTACAGTTTCTGGAATTCCTGTCTTCTTATATTCTGCCAACCAAATCTTTTCCATAATGCCTATCTCCGAGTAATAATCCTTAAAAATCTAACAATGCTGCTTTATCTATGGCAAAACATTTTTTTCACGTTCGAGTTGCCCGATCCATTTATTTCAATCATATGAATGCATTGTTATATATAACGTAAATACGTCACAAAATACTAGCTTTATCGCTGAATGAGTAGTCTATTTGCTTTTTGATACCCGCGTGGTAAAAGCTGCCCCTTTGTTGCTCTTTTTCCTAGGTATTTTTGCAAATCTTCCCCTTTCAATTTGAGCTGCTGTTGCCCAGCTGCGATTTGGATTATTTCATCTAACGTCAACATTGTCATGGATATGATTTGATCTTTATCATCCAGTTGTATCAACTTGTTACCCTTGCCTTTGTTTAGAACAGGGAGCTCTGCCAAATCAACAATCAGTAACCGTCCCGCAGAACTTAAAATTGCGACATGGGTGGCCTGTTGAATTGGCAATAAAGGTAAAACGGTGGCTTGGTCGGCAAGCGTTAAGAAGCCTTTGCCCGCTTTGGCATTGGTGTCGAGCTGTGCAGCTTGGGTTTTAAAACCGTAACCTTTAGAACTAGCCGCCAGTAATTCACTATTATCCTCATCGACATAGACTTGTACAAAAGATACACCACTGGTCGGTGCAAGTTTCGAGCTGAGAGGTTCGCCCAAACCACGTGCCGACGGTAAGCTGCTAATCGGCAAGGCATAACTTCGCCCTGTTTCGTCCAAGAAATACACTCTTTGATTGGTTTTCCCGACCGCATGACTGAGGTATTTGTCGCCTGCACGATAATTCAAATTCGCCGCATCGACCTCTGCACCTTTTGCAGCACGCACCCAACCTGCTTCTGATAACACTACGGTGACTGTTTCCGCTGGCATTAAATCCTGTTCTTTAATCTGCACAGCATCGGCACGCGCCACGATTGGCGAACGACGGTCATCACCAAATTTTTTCGCGTCTTCTTTTAACTCGCTAATAATCAAATTTTTTAATGATTCAGGATTTGCCAATTGCTCCCGAATAATCGCAGCCTTTGCTTCTAATTCTTCTTGTTCACGGCGGATTTCCATTTCTTCAAGTTTAGCCAAATGACGCAACTTGAGTTCTAGAATGGCTTCGGCTTGAATCTCATCAATATTGAAATGCTGCATCAACTCAAGTTTTGGCTGATCTTCTTCACGAATAATCCGAATCACCGTATCAATATCTAAATAGGCAATCAACAAACCTGCCAAGATGTGCAAACGCTTTTCGATTTTAGTTAAGTGATATTGCAAACGACGGGTCACGGTTTGCTTACGAATCTCAATCCATTCCAATAAGATACGGCGAATGGATTTGACTTGCGGGCGACCATCTGCCCCAATCATATTTAGATTGACGCGATAACTTGATTCCAAGTCAGTCGTGGCAAAAAGATGGCTCATCACCGTGTCGGCATCGACCCGATTTGAACGCAACACAATCACCAAACGCGTCGGATTTTTATGATCCGATTCATCCCGAATATCTGCCACCAACGGCAATTTTTTCGCAATCATTTGATCGGCAATTTGCGTGACCACTTTTGAGCCTGACACTTGATAAGGCAGTTCAGTAATCACGATTTCATTTTTTTCGATGGTATAGACTGCGCGGGCACGGTAACTACCACGACCTGTGGTTTGAATTTTCAGCAATTCTTCGGGTGAAGTAATAATTTCTGCTTTGGTCGGTAAATCAGGTGCAGGAATATATTCTGCTAATTTTTCATCGGTAGTTTCAGGATTACGAATCAATGCAATCGTACCTTTGACCACTTCACGTAAGTTATGCGGTGGAATGTCTGTTGCCATCCCGACTGCAATGCCTGTTGTGCCGTTAAACAAAATATTCGGAATACGTGCAGGCAGCGTGATCGGTTCTTTCATTGAGCCATCAAAGTTATCTTGCCATTCACTGGTGCCTTGCCCAAGTTCGTTTAATAGTAATTCACTATAAGCAGACAGTTTGGCTTCGGTATAACGCATCGCCGCAAACGATTTCGGATCATCTGGTGAACCCCAGTTGCCCTGACCTTCCACCAGTGGATAACGATAGCTAAACGGCTGCGCCATCAACACCATTGCTTCATAACAAGCTGAGTCACCATGCGGATGGTATTTACCGAGTACATCACCGACGGTACGTGCCGATTTCTTTGGCTTACCCGTCGATTTCAAACCCAACTCGCTCATTGCAAAGACAATACGGCGTTGCACTGGTTTTAGACCGTCACTGATATGCGGCAATGCACGATCCATAATCACGTACATTGCATAATTGAGGTAGGCTTGTTCGGTGAATTCGGCTACGGAACGGTTTTCTGTGGCTTGATGGGCAAGGCTGGTCATGTCAGCGAGTCATCCAAAATCATTTATTATCTTCAATGTTTTGTATGCTATGTCGCCGAATGGTTTGTGACAAGTGTTTGTTGCGGTTTAAACATCAAATGCTGTCTTGTGGAAATCAATGCCTCTAAAGTTAAGCACTCATCACGATCTACTATCGTGATAGGCGACAAGGAGGTCGCCATGTTGAGCTGCAATAACAAGGATGTATCGTCAGCTCAACAAAAGGGTTTTGTTACTTTTGCCCAGTCAAAAGTAAATCATTCCAATTTATCAATGCTCATCGGTAGATGAAGCAGACTCCGCATCATCATCTTTATAAATAAACTTCGGCATTTCCAAACCAAAATAGATCGCAATCAAACGCAAGCCAAAACCAAAGATCAGGGTAAAGATCACGGTCAGGTCATGAGCCATCCCGAGTTCCAAGCAAATCCAATAACAAATGACCGAAACAAAGGAAATACTAGCATATAACTCACGACGGAAAATCAACGGCACATCATTACACAAAATATCGCGCAGAATACCACCCGAAACCCCTGTTAACACACCCGCCACCGCAGACACCACAAAACCGTGTCCCATGTGTAGCGCAATTTGACAACCAATAATGGTAAAGCCAATCAAACCCAACGCATCCAATACCAAGAAGATATTACGGAGTTGACGCATCCATTTGGCAATCAAAATCGTGACAAAAGCTGCACAGCAGGTCAAAACCAAATATTCAGGATGTTTCACCCAAGTCAGCGGATAATGCCCTAACAATACATCGCGAACCGAGCCACCACCCAAAGCCGTGACACAGGCGATCAGCACCACCCCAAACCAGTCCATACTGCGGCGACCTGCCGACAATGCACCTGTCATTGCTTCCGCAGTAATGGCAATAATATAAATCACGGTGAGTAGCATCTGCCGACATCCTTTAATCAGGCATCAAAGTGTTTCTATTTTAAGACAAACTTAGAGGTAGGGGGCACAACATTGTTTAAATTTTTTCCCTGAACCACAAATACAGGGTTGTTTCCTAGTGATGGTCATCTCCAACGTCGGATCAAGAAAATACCAACGCTGTTGATGCAAGACAAAATGCGAAATTTCATGATGAATCTGTGATTGCGTTCCATCATGGTAATGTGCCTTGAATTCAACCAATGCATGGTTTTTATCCAGTTTAGGCTGATGCTGAATCACGTCTAATTTCAGCCATTGATTGGACTTGCTCCAGTCGGCAATGGCAGTGCGATTGAGGAAATTTTGTTGTCCCACTGCCGTCGTACTGACTAGATAATCAATCTGCTGCAAGGCAAAAGCACTGTAGCGAGAACGCATTAACTGCGCTGCATCTTGAGCGAACTGTTGTTGTTCGTGCAACGGTTGACAGCAACTTGCATATTGCCCTTGTCCGCAAGGACATTGCGAGGATGACATGGTTTATTTCTCACATAAAAAAGCCCTGAGCATGGCTCAAGGCTGTTCTGATTGGATTACTTTTCCGTGCTTTGTTCTTTAGCAATAATGCGAACTTTCTCGATTTTGTGCCCATCCATCGTCACCACTTCAAAATGATGACCATCGACATCCACCATATCGCCATTTTCGGGCAAACGCCCAAGGTGGAATAAAATATAGCCCGATAAAGTTGAGTATTCTTCACTTTCATCGACCAAATCTTTTGCTAAAAGCAAAGACACATGGCGGATGTCAGTTGAACCTTCTAACAACATTGAACCGTCTTCTAAACTTGCTGCGGCTGCTTCGAGTTCATCTTCATCAGGGAATTCGCCTGCAATCGCTTCGAGCATATCAATCGGCGTAGCAATGCCTTCAATCGAACCATATTCATTCAAAACGATTGCGATTTGCAGCGGCGCTTGACGTAACTGTTCCATCACCATGAGGACTTGCGCATTTTCATGCACAATCACTGGTTCACGTAAATGTTTACTGAAATCAATCGTCCCCGTTTCAATATATTCGTTCAGAACTTTATGGGTCAGCACCACCCCTTCGATATTATCCAACTCACCACGTGCAATGATCAAACGTGAATGGGTCATTGCCATTAAACGTTCTTTCAATTCTGCGGGTTCTGCCTCTACATCTAACCATTCTAATTCTGGACGTGGCGTCATCACCGACTTCACTGGACGCTCAGATAAACCTAAAACACCCTGCACCAACACACTGTGATACACACCGTTGTCTTCATCAAACACTTCTTTGGCATAGGCTTGAGTTGCCAGTACATTTTCCGCGTTTGAATTTTGCTCTGTGCTATTGCCTTTGCTTCCAAGCATACGCAATACAGCCGATGCGGTGCGGTAACGTAAGTCTGTGGTGGTGACGAGCTTCTCTTGATTACGGCGCATGGTTTGATTGATCATCTCAACCAATACCGAGAAACCAATCGCAGCATATAAGTATCCTTTTGGAATATGGAAACCAAAGCCTTCAACTACCAATGAGAAACCAATCATCATTAAGAAGCCAAGACATAGAATCACCACGGTTGGATGCTTATTCACGAAGTCCATGAGTGGTTTTGCGGCAAGCAACATGATCCCGACAGCAATAATCATCGCCAGCATCATGACACTTTGATGCTTCACCATCCCAACAGCCGTAATGACACTATCTAAAGAAAAGACTGCATCCAAAACTACAATCTGAACAATCACCATCCAGAAAGTCGCATGTACAGGATTTTCTTCTTTCAGTGTTTGCTTACCTTCAATCCGCTCGTGCAGTTCCATCGTTCCTTTAAACAACAGGAACACACCACCAAATAGCAAAATCAAATCTCGACCTGAGAAAGGATGATCGAACACATGAAAGAACGGTTCAGTTAACGTGACCACCCACGCAATGGCAGCCAGTAATCCTAACCGCATGGCCAAAGCAAGAATTAAACCAACTTTACGCGCAGTATCACGTTGTTCTGGCGGTAATTTTTCTGCCAAAATCGCAATAAATACAAGGTTATCAATCCCGAGTACAATCTCGAGCACCACCAATGTTGCTAAGCCGACCCATGCCGCAGGGTCAGACATCCATTCCAGAATCATTGGTGTGACTCCTGTGCAATATCAGCAATAGTATGATGCGGTTGGACATTGAAAAGATCGGCGTAAATAGCCAAAACATTTTTTTTAGAATAGAAGAACAAGACGGAGCGACAACAACCACTACTCATAGAGGGACATAAACTAATAAAAGGACTTTCAGTATAGGCAAGATTTCGGTGAAATTCATCATTTTTATGTAGATGATTTTTTTCAATTCATTTCTAAAATTGCCCCAAATGTAAGGTGATGAAAAGTTGCATCAAACTGTCATTAAGCTAATTTAGCCTAGACAAGCACATTAGAAATGATAAGGTAAAAATAAACAGAATGAACAGTGTATTGAGCATGTCAGAAATTAAAACCAATAACCTCCCCAAAACCACACAAACCTTGATTGCACTCTATTGCGGTTCACGTAACGGCAATAACCCCATTTATTTAGAAAAAGCCATTGAACTGGCGCAACAACTTGCACAGCAGAACTTTGGCGTTGTTTACGGCGGCGCAAGTATTGGGCTCATGGGAAAAATCGCGGATACAGCTTTGGCACATGGTAGCGAAGTGGTCGGTGTGATTCCTGAATTCATGTTGGACTATGAAATTGCCAATAGCCAATTGACCGAGCTGCATATTGTACCCAGCATGCATGAACGTAAAGCCATCATGGCAGATCGAGCCAGTGCATTTATTGCCTTAGCTGGCGGATTGGGAACCTTTGAAGAAATTTTAGAAATTGCCACATGGGGACAGCTTAATCAGCACCAAAAACCGATCATTATTTATAATGTGAATCGTTTTTATGACCCTTTAATTGCCCAACTCGATTTGGCTGTAACCGAAGGATTTTTACCACCACAGCATCGCGCTAAAGTGATTGTGTGTGAAACTTCTGAACAAATTTTTAATGTCATACGGAATCTGAATAGTCCGCAACATATCGAAATTTAGTTCAATCGAGATTAAATAAGTAAAAGTCGGCAGCACATTCATGCTACCGACTTTTAATTTTACACAGTGCTATTTATTTCAGTTTGATTTTCAATACCGCCGTCGTGCCACTCACTTCATTCCCGACAATAAGCAGTGGCGTTTTGCCATCTGGTGCATCTTTCGCAGGGATAAACACCAAACCTTCAGGGCCAAGATCACCGAGTGCTGCACCTCGACCTGCTGCAAATTCCGTTTCAGGATCTTTGGTAAATTCCTCACGTGTGTTCAGATAGTCTTGGAAGATCGGTTTTGTAGGATCAGTAATGTCATAGACCATCACACCACCTGTACGCTCTAGACCAATAAAAGCAAAAACTTTCTTGCCGATATGACCAATCGCCACGCCTTCAGGTTCTGGGCCTTTGGCATCTGAACGTGAATCAAAAGCATTGCCTTCATCATGTCCTGTATTAAAGAAATCTTTGGCATTGATGTTGCGATTTTTACCAAACTTCGCCAGATCACTGGCTAGATATTTTTCAAATGCATCGCCTGAATCCCACACCAACACGCCATTTTCATCGCGAATCGAGAATGAGCGTCCACCATAAGAGTAGAGATTTTTATACATTAGGCGATTACCTGTAGGGTCTTTATCGCCACTTGCGTTATACATGACTGGCGCACCAGTGGCATCGGTTTCATAACCCATCGTCCAAGAGATGTTTAAACGTCCTAAAACATCATCATTACGGCAGTTTCCGACTTTACCTTTTTCAGCACCACACCATGCAAAGTTGATTGGATCAAGTAGCGCACCTGCAGCAAGGTCACGTAATTGAGGCGGTAAGTCATCTTTGGCACGACGGTCAAAGCCATCTTTATGCACTAAATGTTTGACACGGAATTCTTCCACAAAGCCTTTGCTGCGATCGCCATTCCAATAGGCATCATCACCTTCGCCCCATGCACGTGAATCGCCTTCGTTCGCCGTCACAAGATAAGTTTTACCATCCGCTGCTTTATAGCTGCTGATTGAATCTGGCAAATACATGCCATAGACACCTGGTTGAGTTTTAATGTCGATGCCTTTTGGATCATCGCTGGCATCGATGCCATTGCCTGCTGTGCCATAATTTTTGTAGCCCAATGGCAAAACATCAAGAACTTTTGCAGTCGCAAGATCAATTTTCGCTAAGGCATTATTTTCCTGCAAAGTCACCCATGCGGTTTTATTATCGCTTGATACGGTGATGTATTCAGGTTCAAAGTCTTTGGCGGCACTGGTCAAATTATTCGCAGCATAGGCTTTGGTATTGTCTTTTGGCCCGTAAATGCGCACGCCTTTGGCACGTAATTCAGCTTCTTTGCCATTAAATGCTCTGAAATCTGCGCTTTTAACTACAGGTTTGCTGATGTCACGGATGTCAATAATGCTGACTGTACCTTCTGGATCAACACTATAGTCTTCGTTTGGCTCGCCCTCATTGGCAACCAATACGGTTTTGCCATCTGGACTAAACACTACGTTGTCAGGTAATGCGCCAATCGCAAGCGGTGCTGTGACTGGTTTAGTAATGTCATTGGCTTTGTACAAAATGACCCAGCCGTTATCGGTTTTATTTGCAGCTTGTACAGCTAAGGCGACTATGCCATTTTTAACGGCAACACTATTGATCTCTGAACCTGCAAACAGGGTACGGGTGCTAATTTCGCCAATTTGTTTTGGATTTTCAGGATTTGATACATCGAGAACTTCAACTGCGCCTTTTTTCGCATTCACAATAAATGCACGCTTCGTTGCCGCATCATAAGCAGGAATTTCGGATGCGCCCTCATTAAATACGCCTGTTTCATAACGGCTTACATACTCTAGTCCAATACTGGCAGGGGTCGCTTCCTCAACAGGCTTAACTTGATCATTGGTGTTGTCATCATTACACGCCACTAATCCCACCGACAACAATGCTGTCATCAAAACTGATAATTTCAATTTCATTCCTTCATTTCTCTCAATTCTATTTTGTTGAACTAATTTAAAAGTTTGAGATTCAAATTCGATGACACATTGATGGCAATTCCATGACAGCTCTTTGACAATTTGGCTGTTTATTTACGAACTAATTCTATTAAACTAAAACATCTCCCCCGTCACCTCGACTTATGACTACAGTCACGCACCAAGCAGTACAAGCAAAATTCCGTTGGTTGGTTTTACTGGTGTCAATTGGCTTTTTTATGCAAGCCTTGGACACCACTATCGTCAATACGGCGATTCCTGCGATGGCAATTCAGCTCAATGAAAATCCATTACAAATGCATGGGGTGATTATTGCTTACGTGCTGTCGGTCGCTGCCTTTATTCCATTAAGTGGCTGGCTGGCAGATCGCTTTGGCATCCGCAATGTGTATTTGGCAGCGATGATCATTTTTAGCTTGGCATCGCTCGGGTGCGGTCTGTCGCAAAGTCTTGATCAGTTATTATTCTGTCGTGTTTTGCAAGGTGTCGGCGGTGCATTATTGATGCCTGTCGGACGTTTGGCTTTATTAAAAATTATTCCTCGTACACAATTTCTGTCGGCAATGAGTTTAATGAGTTTGGCGGGTTTAATTGGGCCATTGATGGGGCCGACTTTAGGCGGCTGGTTGGTTGAGTTCACTACATGGCACTGGATTTTCTTAATTAATCTGCCGATGGGCGTGTTGGGCATTATCATGACGCTAAAAATCATGCCCAATCACAAAGAATCCACGGTCAAATCCTTTGATCTTAGCGGCTTTGCCTTATTGATGGTTGCGATGATTGGACTGTCTTTAGGCATCGAAAATATTGCCATGCCGCAATATGCGGGTTGGGTCAGTGTTAGCTTATTGATGATCGGCAGCATGGCTGCGCTGGGCTATGCTTATCATGCACATATCCATCAAAATGCGCTGTTTCATGGGCGTTTATTTCGCTATAAAATTTATTCCATTGGCATTTTAGGTAATTTCTTTGCTCGCTTAGGCAGCAATGCGATACCGTTTATTTTACCGCTGATGCTACAAGTGGCATTTGGTTTTGAGCCTTTCGTCACAGGGCTGATGATGATTCCGATGGTACTCGGCTCGTTATTTTCCAAGCCGATTATTCGTCCGATTATTCAGCGAGTCGGTTATCGACGCTTTTTACTCAGCAATACGGTTTTGGTTGGCATCTGTATCGCCAGTTTTGCCTTGATGACGGCGGCGACTCCATTATGGCTCAAAGTGCTACATCTGTTTATTTTTGGCACATTGAATTCACTGCAATTTGTCGGGATGAATACCCTGACCCTTAAAGATTTACCACAACACGATGCCAGCAGCGGCAATAGCTTTCTCTCGATGATTATGATGCTGTCGATGAGTATTGGGGTGGCATTAGCAGGCACGTTGATTAATGTGTTTGAGCAATATTTTGCAACAGCTTCGATGAACTTTGCTTTTCATAGCACGCTGATTATACTCGGCTGTATCAATATCATCACCGCACTGATCTTTTGGCAAATACCGAAAGAAACGATTGATTAATTAGAGACCAAGACATGAAATAAGAATAAGGATTTTGAAATGATTGTCCCAAAATATTGGGCTGAAGCCACAAAGAAAACGAAATTTGAAGGTCGCCAATATACGATTAAACGCTTTGGTTGGTCTAATGAAAGTCCTGATGTCGCGCAGCACCATGCTGAGCAACGTGTTGATGAGGCGCTCGAACAACTTAAAATTGATAAAAAGATTCGGCGCATCGATCATAAAGTTGCTTATAACGGCGCAGAAGGCTTACCTATTCGAGAAGAAATCATTACCCAATACGATGATGTGATTATTACGCGTAATAGCTATGGTGCTTTATGTTTAAACACACCTGATGTGTTATTTGCTGATATTGATTTTGTCACTCAAGCCCATTCTAGTTTTTACTTAATCGTTTTCTTTGCACTACTAGTTTGCAGTGGCTTAGGTGCAGTCTATTTTTCTTCTTGGCTCATATTCGCTATTGGATTTGTCCTTTCGCTTTTGCTTACGAGCACGATTGCAAAACAGATATTTAAATTCCAACAAAAACGCAAAGGCACACCTGAACAACACGCTTTAGAGAAAATTAGAGCATTCTCAACAAATTATCCGACATGGCATTTGCGTGTATATCGCACGCCTAATGGTTATCGCATTTTGGTTATGCATCAAATCTTTGAAGCTCGGGATGAACAGGTTCAACTATTCTTCAAAGCCATACATGCCGATCCTTATTATGACCTAATGTGCCGAAATCAAAATTGCTTCCGCGCGCGAATCAGTCCTAAACCGTGGCGAATAGGTGTAGAACGTTTAAGGCAAGGTATATGGCCTGTTGACCAAGAGCGCTTATTATTACGAGAAAGCTGGGTTCGTGAGTATGAACGACAGGCTGAAAATTATGCATCCTGTAGATTTGTGGAACAATTGGGTAGCCAGATGGCTCATCCCAAAGCGAAACGAGTGCAATCAATCCATGATCAATACTGCAAATCTGACACTCGCTTAGACATTGCGTAATAGGATTGATATGGTAAAAAAATCTGCGAATCCCCACCACGTCAAACATTACCCGACCTACGCCAGCATCGGCTTATCAGTCATGCTTGGTATCGTCAGTTATTTCGGTGTGTTTTATCAGCAAAAAGCCTCGGCGCAGGATTATGCAATTCGCGGCTTTGATGTGTCGCATCATCAAGGTGAGATTAACTGGACGAAAATCTCTCCGCTGCAATATCAATTTGTTTATCTGAAAGCCACCGAAGGTGGTGATTTCAAAGATCGAAATTTTCAAGAAAATTGGCTCAAAGCCCGCGAACAAGGTTTACATGTGGGCGCTTATCATTTCTATCGCCTGTGTCGTGATGGCACGGTACAAGCCGAAAATTTTATTGCCACTGTGCCAAAAAAAACCGACGCGCTGCCGCCTGTCATTGATCTGGAATATGACAGCAACTGCATCAACACCTACACCAAAGAGCAATTACTCCACGAAATTCAAATCATGCATGATCGTTTGCAACAGCATTATGGCAAACAACCCATTTTCTATATTTCCAAACAGTTTTATCACATCGTGCTGATGGGGAATTTTGCGCAAACGCCGTTATGGGTTAGAGATTATGAGGGCAAACCTGAACTGAAAGATGCTCGCCCTTGGTTATTTTGGCAACATAGTCAAACGGGCCACATCGACGGTATTCCTAAAGCAGTGGATTTGAATGTCTATGCCGAATCCCCGAAACAGTGGCGTATCTTTTTAAAACAACAAGGCATTACAGATGCCCCATGAGCTGCGCAAAATCATTCATATCGACATGGATGCTTTTTTTGCATCGGTCGAACTTCGAGAACGTCCTGAACTGAAAGATTTACCTGTGGTGATTTCTTCACATCATCCACGCGCGGTGATTGCTGCGGCATCTTATGCCGCACGTAAGTTTGGTTTACGTTCTGCTATGTCGATGGGACAAGCCAAAAAACTCTGTCCCAAAGTCATTGTGATTGAACCGAATTTTGATAAATACCGTGAAGTTTCAGCACAAATCCATCATATTTTTCAGCAATATACCTCGCTGATTGAACCCTTGTCTTTAGATGAAGCCTTTCTTGATGTCACAGAAAATCTCAAGCAGATTCCCAGTGCCACCGAAGTCGCAAACCAAATCCGAGCGGATATTTTTGCGGCCACAGGATTAACCGCTTCGGCAGGTGTTGCGCCGAATAAGTTTCTGGCAAAAATTGCCTCAGATTGGAATAAACCGAATGGCTTATTTGTGATTAAGCCGCATCAAGTAATGCGCTTTATTCAAGATCTCGCCCTGAGTAAAATCCCAGGTGTGGGCAAAGTCACTCAAGAAAAATTGAGACTATTAAATTTGCATAGCTTGGGCGATCTGCAACAAATTGAAGAAAATATCTTGATTCATCATTTCGGCAAATACGGCAAACAACTGTATCTCTATGCACAAGGGATTGATCATCGCCCTGTCAAAGCGGAACGAGAGCGACAACAAATCTCGAAAGAGATCACCTTTGATGATGATTACACTTTTGAGCAATGCCACGCTGCATGGCAACCTTTAGCTGAACAGGTGTGGCGCAGTCTGCATAAAAAACAACTCAGTGCTCGTGGGGTCAGCGTCAAACTCAAGCTAAAAAACTTTCAAGTATTACAACACAGTAAAAGTTTTAAGCATGCTCTGCAAAACCAGCAAGAGCTTTGGCAAGCAGTGTTGCAATTGCTTCAAGAAATGCACATTGCCGCCGAGCTGCAATTCCGTTTAGTCGGAGTCGGGGTCTATCAATTACAACCTATGCAATCCGAACCGCAACTGAGTCTGTGGTAAAGCTATTTTTTGCACAAAGAATGTGTTTGATCTAAATTTATATTTGCATTTTATGCACTTTTCAGTACTCTAGGCAGCGCAGTCACATTATCCATGTGGCGTTGCTGATGCTAAAGAAATCCTCGCTATTAGCATTTGTTCCTGTGGTTGGCGTGACGATCAAATCCGAAGATTACAGGGCTCTACTTTTGTGCTTTTTATTTTCTGCTAAAAATTCCAAATACGATCTTTCTCGATTCCACTTCAGTTAAACTAACGTCATAAAATTAGAAAATTATTCATTACGACGGCGATATGAATCCAAAACAAATTCTGTGTGTTGAAGATGAAGCTGCGATTGTGCTGCCACTTCGTTATGCCTTAGAGCGTGAAGGTTGGAGCGTAAGTTGGGCAAACACAGGCACGCAAGCACTTGAATTACTCTCGCAACAATCCTTTGATTTTATTATTTTAGATGTCGGTTTGCCCGACCTCAATGGTTTTGAAGTGTGCAAACAACTGCGTCAAAAATATCAAACTCCTTTATTATTTTTAACGGCACGTGATGATGAAATTGATCGAGTTGTCGGTTTAGAAATAGGCGCGGATGATTATTGTACTAAGCCTTTTAGTGCGCGTGAAATTGTGGCAAGAATCAAAGCCATTTGGCGCAGAATGGAAGTACAGACTCAAAATACTGCACCGCAAAATGTAACTCCCCAAGCCGAGATCACGATTCAGTCTTCCACGTGGTCGTGTAATTCACAATCTTTACAAATTCAATATCATGGGCAAATATTGCAACTAACACGTTATGAATATCGCTTGTTGTTTTTGCTAATTCAGCATCCTGAACAAGTATTTAGTCGGCAACAATTGATGGATCATATTTGGGAACATCCTGAACATAGTTTAGAACGTACAGTGGATACGCATATCAAAAGTTTAAGGCAAAAACTCAAGCAAATTACCCCTGATGACCCAATTCGGACGCATCGAGGGTTTGGGTATAGTTTGAAAAATAATGAATAGAGGTTAATAGATGAATAAAGCTATAAATCAGAATCAATTAAACTTATTCGTTCTATGGCAACATGATAAAAAGTTCATGTTAATCATATTTTTACTTTCACATATTTTTTTATTAGGCGTTTCTTTAAAAGAATACTTAACGAATATACCTGAGCGCTATTATCCAATTTCTAGTAGTGTTGGTGTTTTTGTATATCACTCAGATTTTTATTTACATTGGATCATCATTCTATTTCTGGCGATATTCTTTTTATTTTGTCCAACACGCATTTTTAATAGAATTTATTTCTATTTTTATGGCTTTGTTTTGATTTATTTTATGGTGTTTTTTCTATTTTTTATTGGTTCATTCTCTGGCACAGGCTTATTCTACATTTACGCTCTATTATCCCATCCTTTGAAGAAAGAAACCGTTTAGATGTCCATCTTTATTCGTATTTGGTTTTTCTTTAGCTTGGTGGTGGTACTGAGCCTCAGCTTTATCGCCTATACCCTTACGCAGCAAGTCAAACCGAATGTACGACAAGTGGTTGAAGATACCCTTGCTGAAAATGCCAATATCATTGCGCAGTTGATTGCCGAAGATGTCCATCAACAAAAAGTAAATACACCTGAGTTTGATCAAAAGATTCAAACTGCTTTGTCACGTCAGCTCGATGCGACGATTTGGCAACATAAAAAACAGCAAATTAACCAACAACTTTATATTACTGATCAACAAGGGATTGTGATTTACGATTCCGAAAGGAAATCGGTGGGGCAAGATTATTCAAAATGGAATGATGTCTACTTAACCCTCCGTGGCAAATACGGTGCACGTTCTACTGCAACTAATCCTAATGATCGAAATAACAGTGTCATGCATATTGGCGCGCCGATTATTTATCAACAAAAATTGATCGGTGTGGTCAGTATTGGTAAACCGAACCAATCAGTACAGCCTTATATTGAACGCGCCGAACAACAACTGATTCACCAAGCACTTTGGATTGCAGCGCTCAGCTTATTACTGGCGAGCATGGTGGCGTACTGGCTAAAACATAGTATTGATCGAGTACGACGTTATGCCCAAGCCCTTGCGCCAGTAAATCAAGCGCCGTTTTTCTATTCCGCCAAAGAACTGAATCAAGTGACGCAAGCGCTGAGTGACATGCGGGAAAAGTTGGAAGATCGTGCCTATGTTGAAAATTATGTCAATACACTGACCCATGAACTGAAAAGCCCACTGACTGCAATTCAAGCCAGTGCTGAGCTATTACAGGATGATCTACCATTAGAAGATCAACAACAATTTGCAACCCATATTGTGCAACAAGGTCAGCGTCTACAATCTTTAATTGAGCGGATGCTGCTGCTGACTCGACTCGAAAAAAACCAGCATGTCTTAGAATTTCAAATGCTGGATTTAAGCAGCTTGATTCAACAATGTTTTCAGCAACAACAAAGCGCACTCCAGCGTAAGAAAATACAAATAAAGTTTGATCTGCCTGAACATTGCTCCATTTACGCCGATTCATTTTGGCTTAAACAAGCGCTCAATAATCTATTGGATAATGCGAGAGACTTTTGCCCTGAACAGGGTCTGATCGCACTTCAATTGAGAGAAAATAAAATCGCTAATGCTATTGAAATATTTTTATTTAATGAAGCCGAAGCCATTCCTGACTATGCCTTAGCGCGAGTATTTGAAACTTATTTTTCGTTACCCCGTCCGCATAATCAACAACGCAGCACAGGCATCGGTTTGAGTATCGTGCAGCAAATTATTCAGCAACATCACGGTCAAATTCGCATTCAAAATATTGAGAAAAGCTCACTCAATTTCGTAGAAAATCACGCTGCTGGCGTACTGATCATACTAACACTTCATACAAACTTCACATAAGCTTCAAGCGGAGCTCATCCGAAGCGCATAT
>JAVXBC010000006.1:0-45814 GCA_036660195.1 Acinetobacter sp. | reverse complement strand
TATCAAAGCATTATTGAAAGAAAAAGAAATTTCTGAAGATGATGATCGTCGTGCAAGCGATGACATTCAAAAAATCACTGATAAATATGTTGCAGAAGTTGAAAAACGCCTTGCAGCAAAAGAAGCAGAATTGATGAAGGTCTGATCTATGACCTCACAAGAAGAACAGCTCGTTCCTCAACATGTTGCCATTATTATGGATGGCAACAATCGTTTTGCTCAAAAAAATCAAATGCAAAAGGGTGATGGGCATCGTGAAGGTAAAAATACACTAGATCCCATTGTTGAGCATTGCAAAGATGTTGGGGTTAGTGCGCTCACTGTATTTGCATTTTCAAGTGAGAACTGGAATCGACCACAGTTTGAAGTCAATTTGTTGATGAGATTGTTAGAAGAAACAATTCATGAACAACTTCCACGTATGGCTCAATTCAACATTGCGCTTCGCTTTATTGGTGATCGTTCACGTGTATCTACAGAATTGCGTGAATTGATGCAATTTGCAGAGCAACAAACCATTGCGAATAATTCCATGACCTTGACCATTGCAATTAGCTATGGGGGGATGTGGGATATGGCACATGCGGCAAAATGTATCGCGCAAGATGTCGTGGATGGCAAGCTACAAACTGATCAGATAAATGTTGATTTATTTGATAAATATGTCAGTCTAAATGATCTGCCAGCGGTCGATTTATTGATTCGCACAGGCGGAGATTACCGTTTGTCCAATTTCTTGCTTTGGCAAACAGCTTATGCTGAATTATATTTTACCGATACGCTTTGGCCAGAATTTAACGTGCAAGAGTTAGAATACGCATTTCGTGTTTTTTCAGGGCGAGAAAGACGCTTTGGTAAAACCTCAGAACAAATTCAACACGCGAAATTAGAGAATTAATAATGTTAGAGCGGATCGTAACCGCATTGGTATTAGTTGCTGTTGTTTTAAGTTGCATGTTTGCAACGCAATCACATTATCCAATGTTTATGCTGATGATTTTAGCTGCTGGAGTTGCAGGTTACGAGTGGTTTAAATTAATGCCCCGTAATGAAGCAATTGTCTCAAAACCCAAAGCTTGGGCGTATGGTGGCAGTGTTGCATTGGTTTCCACGTTAGCATTATTTTATAACGATGTTGCCTTATTGTTGTGGGCAGCTTCTATCCTGACATGGTTGGGAAGTATTTATTGGGTTAAAAATTACCCTGAATATGATGGCTGGTATAATATTTCACTGAATGTTATTGGTTTTATTTTAGTTTCAGCAGCCGTAACGGCGCTATATGCGACTTGGCATAGTTCTCCTTGGTGGTTGATGTATCTGTTCCTACTTGTTTGGGGAGCAGATAGCGGTGCTTATTTTGTTGGACGCAAATTTGGTAAAAATAAACTTGCACCAAATGTAAGCCCAAACAAATCAGTTGAAGGTTTGTACGGTGGTATTGCAACGACCATTATTATTATGTTCGTTGTACAGTATTTTTATTTAAATTTAACCGCTCTACAACTTATCTTATTCTTAATTCTTTCACTTATTACAGTGTTTGCATCGGTCTTGGGTGATTTATTCGAGTCAATGGTGAAACGTCGTGCGGGCATTAAAGATTCGGGTCGTGTTTTGCCAGGTCATGGTGGAGTTCTCGATCGAATTGATTCGCTATTGGCTGCGGCTCCAGTATTTGCAGCGGGCATTTATATACTCAAACTTATTGGTGTAGATCTATAAATGACACAATCGGTTTGTATATTGGGTGCTACAGGTTCAATTGGAAAAAGCACTTTAAGGGTGTTGCAACAACATCCTGAACAATATACGGTTTTTGCAGTTTCCGCGTTTAATCGTATGGATGAGCTTTTAGAGATTTGTAAGAGCCATCACCCAAAATTTGTGGTGGTTCCAAAAGATAAAGCACTAGAATTACAGCAACGATTCCAACAAGAAAATTTAAATCATATCGAAATTCTGACCGATGAAGCAGGTTTAATTGCTATTGCTGAACACGCTGAAGTCGATATTGTCATGGCGGCAATTGTTGGTGCGGCAGGTTTGTTGCCTACGCTTGCCGCAGTAAAAGCCGGTAAGCGTGTATTGTTAGCCAACAAAGAAGCATTAGTGATGTCTGGCGATATTATGATGCAAGCTGCGCGTGAACATAACGCGCTATTGTTGCCCGTCGATTCAGAACATAATGCAATTTTCCAATCTTTACCTACAAATTATTTACAATCAGAACGGACAGGACAGCCTAAATTAGGTGTTTCCCGTATTTTACTCACCGCTTCAGGTGGTCCATTTTTGAATCATTCGATTGAGCAACTACATGATGTGACACCACAACAGGCATGTAAGCATCCAAATTGGTCGATGGGACAAAAAATCTCAGTTGATTCAGCAACTTTAATGAACAAAGGGTTGGAGTTAATTGAAGCATGTCATTTGTTTTCAATTTCTGAACATTTTGTTACAGTCGTGGTGCATCCACAAAGTATCATCCATTCTTTAGTGCAATATGTGGATGGATCAACTTTGGCGCAAATGGGCAACCCAGATATGTGTACGCCAATTGCACATGCGTTGGCATGGCCAGAGCGTTTGGCAACAGATGTACCAGCACTAGACTTATTTGAAGTGACTCAATTGAATTTTCAGTCGCCAGATAATGTTAAATTCCCAGCTTTAAATTTAGCGCGTCAAGCGATGCAAGCTGGGGGCTTAGCACCAACTATTTTAAATGCTGCAAATGAAATCGCGGTTGAAGCATTCTTACAGCACAAAATTCGATTTACAGATATAACGCAAGTGGTCGAACATACATTGCAAAATGTACACAATGCCAAAGCAGAAAACATAGACATCATTCTACAGACTGATATGATCGCTAGACAGGTTGCAGCGCAACGAATTGCCAGTAGAGGAGTTTAAATCGTATGAATGCACTATTTATGATTGTTGCAGCGATTTTATTACTCGGTCCATTGATTGCAATTCATGAGTTTGGTCATTATTGGGTGGCACGTAAATTAGGCGTCAAAGTCTTGGTCTATTCCATTGGTTTTGGTCCAACACTGCTAAAATGGCAATCGAAAAAATCAGGTATTCAATATCAACTATCTGCATTGCCACTTGGTGGTTATGTCAAAATGCTAGATGAGCGTGAGGGCAATGTCGCTGAAAAAGACTTACCTTATGCATTTAATCGGCAATCTCCGTGGAAACGCATCGCGATTGTCGCTGCGGGTCCAGTGATTAATCTACTTTTTGCTGTTTTTCTTTTTTGGATACTATTTTTACCTGCTCAAGAACAATTAAATACACGCATTGGTAAAATTTTACCGAATACGCCTGCTGCCCAAGTTGATTTAAAAGTGGGCGATAAAATTGTCATGGTGGATGGTAAAACTACTCCGACTTGGGAAAAGCTCAATTATGCTTTAGTCAGCCGCGTAGGAGAAACTGGACACGTTTCAATTGTGGTGGATCGTGCGGGCACTGAAAAGCAAGTTAATTTAAATATTCAAAATTTTATTAAAGATCAAAGCCAATCTCCGTTAGATGTTCTGGGTTTTCTACCTTATCGTCCTGTTGTTCCTGCAGTGGTAAAAGAACTCAGTGCAGAGGGTGCAGCCATTCGTCAAGGCATGAAAGCTGGTGATCGCATTGTAGCAATTGATAAAATGGCAATGAAAGATTGGTTTGATGTGGTTGAAGTCGTACAAAAATCACCTGAAAAACTTTTAAATATAGATGTGATACGTCAGGGGCAGCTTGTACATTTACAAATCATGCCACAAGGTCAACGTGACAATATGGGCAATATGACGGGCGTATTGGGCGTAAAAAGTGATATGGGTAAAATCACTATTCCGAATGAATACAAACAAACCATTCATTACTCACCTGTAGAAGCTTTAAGTGTTGCAGTAGATAAAACAGTTCAACTTTCAGGCATGATTTTTAACTCCATTGTTAAAATGGTGCGCGGTTTAATTGGTTTAGATAATCTTTCAGGCCCAATCACCATTGCCAAAGTTGCAGGTCAAAGTGCAGAAATGGGGTGGCAAACCTTTATTTCATTTATGGCATTGATGAGTGTGAGCTTAGGAATTTTAAATTTATTGCCGATTCCGATGTTAGATGGCGGGCATTTAGTCTATTACGTTGTGGAATTAATTCGCGGTAAACCTGTTTCGGAACAAATACAGATTTTGGGTCTAAAAGTTGGTATGGTACTGCTCGGTAGCATGATGCTTTTGGCTTTATTTAACGACTTCATGCGTTTATAAACGCATCTATAATTTAACTTACTGGAAAACATATGGGCATGCGTCACACACATTTATTAATGCCTTTGGCACTTGTCAGCGCGATGGCGATGGTACAACAAGCTTACGCGGCCGATGAGTTCATTGCACGAGATATACGAATTGATGGTTTGGTACGTTTAACACCAGCAACCGTTTCTGCGATGTTACCTATGAATAGTGGTGATCGCCTGAATGATCCGATGATTGCAGAAGCTATTCGTAGCTTATATGCATCAGGCTTATTCGATGATATTAAAACCTATAAAGAAAATGATGTTTTAGTCTTTAAAGTTGTCGAACGTCCAATTATTTCTAAATTGGAATTTAAGGGCAATAAGCTCATTCCAAAAGAAGGATTGGAGCAAGGTCTTAAGAAAATGGGCATCGCTGAAGGCGAAGTCTTTAAGAAATCTGCTTTGCAAATTATCGAAACTGAATTAGAACAGCAATATACCCAACAAGGTCGTTACGATGCTAATGTAACGGTTGAAACAGTTGCACGTCCGAATAACCGTATTGAGTTGAAACTTAACTTTGATGAAGGAACAGCGGCTAAAGTTTTTGATATCAATATCATTGGCAATACTGTTTTTAGTGAAAGTGATATTAAACAAGCTTTTGCAGTCAAAGAAAGTGGTTGGGCGTCTATCGTTACTCGTAATGACCGTTATGCTCGCGAAAAAATGGCAGCTAGTTTAGAGGCTTTGCGTGCCTTGTATCTCAATAAAGGCTACATTAATTTCAATATCATCAACTCTCAACTGAATATTAGCGAAGATAAAAAGAATATCTTTATTGAAGTTTCTGTTGATGAAGGTAGCCAGTTTAAATTCGGCGAAACTAAATTTTTGGGTGATGCGTTATACAAACCTGAAGAATTAAATGCACTTCGCCTTTATAAAGATGGTGATACTTATTCACAAGAAAAAGTGAATGCAGTGAAGCAATTGCTTATACGCAAATATGGTAATGCAGGTTATTACTATGCGGAAGTGAATGTTGTCCCTGAAATTAACAATGAAACTGGGATTGTAAATCTCAACTACTATGTGAATCCGGGTCAACAAGTCAAAGTACGTCGTATCAATTTCAAAGGCAACAATAAAACCGCCGATGAAGTATTGCGTCGTGAAATGCGCCAAATGGAAGGTGCATTGGCGAGTAATGAAAAAATCGATCTGTCTAAAATACGTTTAGAACGTACAGGTTTCTTTAAAACAGTAGATGTTAAACCAGCTCGAATTCCAAACTCGCCTGACCAAGTCGATTTAAATGTCGAAGTTGAAGAACAACATTCGGGTACGACCACATTGGCAGTAGGATATTCGCAAAATGGTGGTGTGACTTTCCAAGCGGGTTTAAGTCAAACCAACTTTATGGGAACAGGAAATCGAGTTTCTGTCGATTTATCTCGTTCAGAAACACAAGATTATTATAATTTAAGTGTGACTGACCCATATTTCACCATTGATGGCGTGAGTCGTGGCTACAACGTTTATTATCGTAAAACTAAACTAAATGAAGACTACAACGTCAATAACTATGTAACAGATAGTGTGGGTGGTAGTTTAAGTTTTGGTTATCCAATTGATGAAAATCAAAGTATTAGTGCTTCTCTTGGTGTTGACCAAACTAAGGTTAGAACTGGGCCAAATGTTTCAACCTATATTCGTGACTACTTACTGGCGAATGGCGGGAAAGCAACGGGTGAAGGGACCTATTGCCCAGAAACCGAGTTACAAAGAGATCCCGTAACAAATGAGTATACAGGCAAGTGTAATCCAAATGGGGAAAGATCCTATCCAAATGCCTTTGAAAGTGATTTCTTAACCTATAGCCTTAACTTAGGCTGGTCATACAATACCTTAAACCGTCCCGTTTTCCCGACCTCTGGTATGTCACACCGTGTTGGATTAGAAGTTGGTATTCCGGGTAGTGATATTGATTATCAGAAGCTGACTTTTGATACGCAAGCCTTTATGCCGTTATGGGGCGGATTCACTTTACGTGGCTATGGTAAGCTAGGCTATGGTAATGATTTACCATTCTATAAGAATTTCTTTGCAGGCGGTTATGGATCGGTTCGTGGCTACGACAATAGCTCTTTAGGGCCTAAATACCCAAGTGTGATTTTCCAAGAAACTGGGAATGAAGATAAAGATCCTGAAGAAGTCGGTGGTAATGCTTTAGTTCAATTCGGTACGGAGTTGGCTTTACCTTTACCATTCAAAGGTGATTGGACACGTCAAGTTCGACCAGTATTATTTGCAGAAGGTGCGCAAGTATTTGATACACAATGTAGTGTACCAAATGGCGATATTTTAGTAGATGGTACTGCGGTAGATATCAAACAGTATTGTAAAGATAACTACAAGTTTGATATGAACAACATGCGTTATAGCGTCGGTGCAGGTTTTACATGGATTACCATGATTGGACCATTGTCACTGAGCTATGCTTATCCATTGAATGATAAGAAAGGTGATATTACCAAGTCTGTTCAATTTGAAATTGGTCGTACCTTTTAAGGACGACCTCGGTTAATTTAGTTTTGCAACATAGATAAGGATGTAATAATGAAAACACTTACAGCATTGATGTTAGGTTTAGGTTTAACGGTTTCCGCTTTTGCTACAAATGCTGCGAGTTTCGCAGTCGTAGATTTGCCTAAGGTCTACGAAAACAGCACATATTTAAACCAACAAAATGCAAGCTTAACCCAGTCGATTAAACCAACGCAAGTTAGACTGGACCAGATTGGCAAAGAAATTGAAATGTTGGAGCAAAAAGCACAGTCTGCCAACGAAGCCCAATTAAAAACACTAGCGGTGCAATACAAAGCCAAAGTCGACGAGTTCAATACGACTCAGAAAGGCTTACAGAGTAAAATCCAGACTAGCTTGCAATCATCAAATACGATTTTTGAAACACGCCTAAAACAAGCTTCTGAGCAATTACGCAAAGAGAGTAATGTTGACCTTATTTTGAATAAAAATACTGTTGTTGATTTTTACGCACATTTAGATTTAACTGATAAAATGATTCAAAAGATTAATGCTATTAAATAATCAATGAATAGAAGCACATATTGTTTAGAAGAAATTGCTCGCCTTGTAAAAGGTGAGTATTTCGGTGAGAAAAATTTTCAAGTTTCGAATCTTGCCAGTTTACAACAGGCGAAGAGTCAGCACATTTGTTTTGTAAATGGTGACAAGTATTTAGAACAAGCCGAGCAGAGTCGTGCTGGTGTTTATATCGTGACTGAAACACTGAAACAACAATTAAAAAATAAGAAAAATTTTGTTGTTGTGGATAATCCTTATTTGGCATTTGCCATACTCACTCACCTATTTGAAGCCAAAATTACACATAGAGGCATTGAAAATACCGCGAAAATTCATGCTTCAGCGCAAATTGCGGATGACGTATATATTGGACATTATGTCGTAATCGGTGAGAATTGCGTCATTGGTCAGAACACGATTATTCAATCACATGCATTCATTGATGATGACGTACAGATTGGAAAGGATTGCTTTATTGATGCACATGTGACCATTACAGGGGCTGCTCAACTTAAAGATCGCGTGCGTATTCACGCCAATACAGCCATTGGTACAGAAGGTTTTGGCTTCGCACCTTATCAAGGTCGCTGGCATCGTATTGCACAATTAGGTTCAGTAAAGATTGGGAATGATGTACGTATTGGTTCTAATTGTAGTATCGATCGTGGGGCTTTGGATGACACCATTTTAGAAGATGGTGTGATTATTGATAATTTAGTACAAGTTGCACATAACGTGCATATTGGTCAAAACACCGCAATAGCGGCCAAATGTGGCATTGCAGGTAGTTCGCGAATTGGTAAAAACTGTATTTTGGGTGGCGCAACTGGTGTGACGGGTCACTTAACCATTGCAGATAATGTCACTTTGACTGCCATGTCGATGGTAACCAAAAGTATTTCTGAGGCTGGAACTTATTCTTCTGGAATTGGTTTGTTTGAAAATAGTCAATGGAAAAGAACGGTTGTACGGTTGCGACAATTGGCAGATGTGCCATTGACCCAGCTTACTAAAAAGCTTGATCATATACAGGCTCAGATTGAGTCTCTCGAATCCACCTTGAAATTTCGTAAATAGTTTAACTTATGACCAAGTCAATCTCTCCTGCACCAGAATTTATTATTCCTCCCTTGCCGATGAATATTCTCGCTATTCGTGAATATTTGCCGCATCGTTATCCATTTTTATTGGTTGACCGTGTAACCGAAGTGACCGAAAAAGGTATTGTCGGCTATAAGAACGTTTCAATTAATGAAGAATTTTTACAAGGTCATTTTCCGACCTACCCAATTATGCCAGGCGTGTTGATTATTGAGGCACTGGCACAAGTTTCGGGTATTTTTAGTTTTATTTTAGTCAATGAAACGCCCAAAGATGGTTCAATCTTTTTATTTGCAGGTGCAGAAAAAATAAGATTTAAGAAACAAGTGGTTGCTGGAGATCAACTTATCTTAAAATCTGAACTTGTAATGCAAAAACGTGGTATTTATAAGTACCATTGTACCGCTAGTGTTGACGGTATTGTCGCTGTGACAGCGGAAATAATGATTTCTTACCAAAAAATAGAGCAGAATTGATGAGCCAAAATTTAATACATCCAACTGCAATTATTGACCCTTCTGCGAATATTGCAGCCGACGTTCATATTGGGCCGTATAGTATTATCGGTTCGCATGTAACTATTGGTGCAGGGACAAAATTACACTCACATGTCGTGGTGGGTGGTTTTACGCGTATTGGGGAAAACAATGAAATTTTTCAATTTGCCAGTGTAGGCGAAGTTTGCCAAGATTTGAAATATAGTGGCGAAGAAACATGGCTGGAAATTGGTGATAATAATAAAATTCGTGAACATTGCACTTTGCATCGAGGGACTGTTCAGGATCAAGGTCTCACCAAGATTGGCAGTAATAATTTATTCATGGTGAATACGCATATTGCTCATGACTGTATGATTGGCGACCATAATATTTTTGCGAATAATGTGGGTGTTGCAGGACATGTTCATGTCGGCAATCACGTGATCGTGGGTGGCAATGCGGGTATTCATCAGTTTTGTCGTATCGATTCTTATAGTCTAATCGGCGGTGCTGCCTTGATATTAAAGGATGTACCTGCTTATGTGATCGTGTCAGGAAATCCTGCTCAAGCACATGGAATGAATATTGAGGGCATGCGTCGTAAAGGTTGGAGCAAAGAAACTATTCAAGGCCTAAGAGAAGCGTACAAGCTAATCTATAAATCTGGATTAACAACTGTACAAGCAATTGAGCAAATTCGTGCTGAGATTTTGCATAAAACTCCTGAAGCACAGTTGCTAATCCAATCTTTAGAACAATCGACGCGTGGCATTGTGCGTTAAATTGATAGTCTAAAAGTTTAAACTGAAAGACACTTAGGTGTCTTTTTTACTTATAACCTAGAATTTCAAGATTAATTAGACTATAAAGAGAAATAATAACTTTATTTGTAATTTTACTCAGTTTTACAGTGATTTAAAAATGAAAATGGCAAAAATGAACGCTCGAGATTTAATTGTAGATTTACTATTGGGGCTACAAGGTCGTGAAATCTCAATCAAACAAATCATTATTGCTGCTAAACTTTTTGACATTAATGAAAATAATATTCGTGTCGCTGTGACGCGTTTATCTACAGAAGGTGTGATTGAAGCTGTGGGGCGTGGGGTTTATCAATTTACCCAAAAAGCGCATGAATGGGCAGATATTATGCTGAATCGTAAGCAAGGAATTAAGCAAACCAAAGTATGGAATTTACAGTATTTGGCTGTGTTTATAGGCGAATTAGGTCGCGTTGATCGTACAGCCTTGAGCCGTCGTGAACGTGCATTAAAGCAATTTGGATTTAAGGAACTAGAACAAGGAATTTACATTCGCCCTGATAATTTGGCGATCTCATTTGAGGATATTTGCAGCCAATTGCGTCACGCAGGTTTAGAACTATCAGCGAAAATCTGTTTAATTAACCATTTTGATGCTAGCACTTTAAGCCAAATTCCAAGTTTATGGCCGACCCAAACCTTAAATCAAAATTATGAAAAATATAGTCTGATGATTCAAACGTGGCTAAGTAAAGTGGCTCAATTAACTTTGGATGATGCTGCAAAAGAATCTTTAATGCTTGGGCGACAAACAATTTCTTCGTTAATGAATGATCCCTTGCTTCCCGAAAGCTTTGTGGATGTTGACTTGCGGGAAGAGTTTGCGAACAGTGTTCAGCAACTTGATCGAATTGGAACTGAACTTTGGCGACAATTTTATGAAGTTAAATTTTCTTAAATGTAATACTAGCTAAGTCAGAAAATAATTTATAATAAAAGGCTACAAACATTACATAATTTAAAATATAATAATAAATTATGTAATTTAAATAAAACAAAAAAAGCATCGAGAGCAATATGGATACGCGTACAACACTGAGTGATTTGTTCACTCGAGAAGAAATTACTGAACTGACCACTCCATCAGATTGGCATGGTTATTGGGCTGTGTTGTCAACTTGGGGTGTCATCTTTGCAACTTTTGCTATAGTGGCGTTGACTTGGGATTATTTACAAAATTTTGGGAAAATCCTGCTATATATATTTGCCTTAGTTGTTGTTGCAGGTCGGCAATTGGCATTGGCTATTCTGATGCACGATGCTTCTCATCAAAGTTTATTTAAAACAAAATTCTTAAACAACATTGTCACAGATTGGCTTTGTGCACGCCCAATTTGGAATGATTTGCATAAATATCGTAAACATCACTTACGCCATCACAGCAAGACCTCAACCCAAGCAGATCCTGATTTATCTTTGGTCAGCAGCTATCCAACCACTAAAAAATCATTAATGTTTAAATTTTTACGTGATTTGTCTGGAATGACTGGGCTTAAATTTGTGTTAGGACGAATCCTGATGGATGCCGAAAAAATGGAATGGACGGTTTCAAATGATCGTAATTGGATTCCACGCAACGGGCGATCATGGCTAAGTTATCCAATTGCGTTCTTGAAAAATAGTAGTGGAGCGATTTTCACCAATCTTGTGCTATTTGCCGTGTTGTGGTTAGTAGGACATTCTGAACTGTACTTATTATGGGTTTTGGCTTATTTTACGCCATTTCCACTTTTTTTACGCATTCGTTCTATGGCTGAACATGGTGGAATGCCGACCAGTAATTCTGCAATAACCAATACTAGAACTACAAAGGCAGGGTTTATTGCCCGAACATTATTTGCGCCGATTCATGTGAATTTTCATAAAGAGCATCATTTAATGGCGGCCGTTCCTTATTTTAAATTACCGAAAATGCATCAAATGCTCAGAGAGCGTGGTCACGTGGCTGAACCTCCAAGTTATTGGCAAGTTATCAAAGAGTTATCGAATAAAGTACATTAACTAAAATTTAGCTAAAAATTGGAATTGTAATGACAAATACGGTACAAGAACTGACAGACTTTTTTAAGCGAGAGTTTCCTCAAGCTCTTGAAAAAAATTCTATCGAAAAGATCACAGACAAAGGTGCGGAAACTTTATATCGGGTGGATGAGAGTGATTTACGGCCAGGTCAAACCATTTCAGGCCCGACATTAATGATGGTTGCTGATTTGGCTTTATATGTGGCAATTATGGGACAATTAGGCTTAGTAGTGATGGCAGTGACTACAAATATGACCATTAACTTTTTCCGTAGACCGAATGGAACTCAAAATATTAGAGCGATTTGTCGTTTGATTAAAGTTGGTAAAACCTTAGTGACAGGTGAAGTTTGGTTGTATTCAATTGATAATGATGAACCTGTAGCGCACGTGATTGGAACTTATGCCATTCCACCGAAATCCTAACTCACGCTAAACATTTAAAATCATAACAACAATTCAGTATGAGAAAGTACGATTACATGCTACAAATATGCATGATTATTTCTTTTGCTCTAATTTTTCTCGATTTATATGGCTATGCTAAACGACTTAATTCCTCTCTCGCAAATTGAGTTAAATCAAGAAAATATTTTAACGATTAAACGAAACCATTTGGTGCCATTAATTCATGATCCGCATCGTTTAAATCATTATGCAGATACGATTGTGCAGGCTCAAAGTGTTTTGTTGAATGGCGTTGATCCGCGATTAAATCAACAACTCAGTGAACTCATTCGCCAGATCATTCAGCAGCTTTCACGTTCGAAAAAATATCTCGGTACTCGTAAATTTAATTCCTTGCAAAAATGGCTGGGTATTGACGTTGAATACGATGCAGGGCAAATGAAATATGTCAAAGATTTAGATCGACTGATTGATGAAGCCAATCATTTAAGTCAGAAATTACAAATCGAAATTCAAAAATCTCAATCTCGGTTTCAACAAGTTTTAGGTTTGCGTGAGCAAATGGCAATGTATATTGTTGCAGCGGAACAATTTGTAAATGAATATCCTCAATTCAGTTCTTCTCGAACACTTGATCCGTTTATTGAGCGACTTTCTAAGAAGATGAATACTTTACAAACTTTGCAAACAAGTAATGACATTGTGATGAAACAAATGCAGTTGTCACATCATCTGTCATTTAGTTTATTAGACCGCTTCAAAGAGGCTCAGCAAGTGTTGATTCCAGCTTGGCAATATCACTTAAAACAAAGTCAAGACTCGCATTCAAAAATTGCACTTGAGCAATTAGACAAAAGCCGAGATGATTTAATTCAAACTCTCAAAAAATCATTACAGAAATAACAGGGGAATTTCATGTCAGATTCAGAACTTATTCAATCATCACAGCAACTTGAAGCTAATCAAGCGCAACGTTTTGAACTATTGAACTTAAAAGAATTGGGGTTGCAGACGCAAGATTTCAAAGAAGTGATGGACGCCCATAAAGAATTGGCAGAAATTAGTACCACTGCTGTGGCTGAATACGGCAAAAACATTGCCAATAAAACATCAACATATACCGATGAATTACTCAATCTTGTTCAAAATAAAGATTTAGACACGACAGGTCAAAAGCTCAACCAAGTGGTGCAAGTTGCACAGCAATTAAATACCACCAGTATTTTGAATAAATCTAAAAATTCAGGCTTCTTCGGCGGTTTATTGAGTAAATTTAAAAGTGCCAAACAAGGTTTTGATCAACATTTTAATACCACCAAAGAACAAATTGATGTTTTGGTCAAAGAAATTGAAAGTTCACAATCTGGGCTCAAAGCGCGCGTTGGCACTTTGGATAAAATGTTTGATGCCGTGCAGGAAGAATACAAGCAATTGGGTATTTATATTGCGGCTGGACATCTTAAACAGCAAGATATTCAACAACAAATGGCACACTTAACTGTGCAAGAGCAAGATCAGAAAACCACACAACAAATGTATGATCTGAATCATTTGGCAAATAATTTAGAAAAACGAGTTAGTGATTTGCAGGTATTACAACAATCTGCCATGCAAACCTTGCCAATGATACGGATTATTCAGTCGAATAATTTAATGCTTGTCGATAAATTTTATGCGATTAAAAACATTACTTTACCTGCATGGAAGAATCAAATCAGCTTGGCAATTTCTTTGCAAGAACAACAAAATAGTGTGCAATTGGCCAAAGCAATTGACGATACCACCAATGAATTACTGCGTCGCAATGCCGAGTTATTACATCAAAATTCAGTTGATACTGCCAAAGCTAATCAACGTTCAGTGATTGATGTTGAAACGCTTGAACATGTGCAAAACACCCTCATAAATACAGTGAATGATGTGATTCAAATCCAAAAAGAAGGCATGCAAAAACGTGCAGAAGCCACTTTGAGATTACGTGCCTTACAAGACAATTTGAATCATTTGGTACTCGAAAATAGTACGCAAAATCCAATGAAATCTTAATTTGTATGAGGAAAGATCATTGTCTCGCATAGACGATTTAAGTGTTCAACCGATTGACCAACGCCTTGCGTTATTAGGAAAACGCCAACGTCATTTGATGGTTTGGTTTTTTCTTAGCTCGATTTTTTTGGTTGCGACAGTTGCCGCTTTGTTTTTGCAAAAAGAATTTGTCTATCGTTTCTTTGATCTTTCAACAGAGGTTCAGGCTTTAGATTTGCCGTATCACTTACGAGATCTCGTTCCTTTTGAATCTACAAGTGATTATTTTTTTAATTTACTGTCTTGGTTTGGTTGGTTATTTCTTAAAATTTTCACCGCTTTTACAGGTGCATTTTTATTGGTGCGCTGTATTAAGAAAATTAGGTTTTTCCAACTGCGTTTTCAGTCATGGACGCAACGTATTATTGCATGGTTGATTGTATTTATTTTGTTATGGTCTGGGCTAAGCTATGTCCAATACAATTTAAATGATGAAAAGGCAGAGGCGTATCAGCATTGGATTGAATATCAGACCAATATTGCTGAGAGTGACATTGCACAAGATGTTCAACACGCTGAAATTTCAAGGACAGAAAAAGCCTATGTATTGTCGCAAGTTGCATTATTGCAGCAGCCGATTGATCGTAAAACTGCAGATTTTTACGTGGATCAGCTGATTGATGCAGAAAAAAAAGGATCCAACTCAGTTTAAAAAATATGGTTTTAAGCATGAACAATTGTGGGTTATGCAACAGCAACTGTATGGTAAAAGCATTACATCTGCGACACAGGATTTAGATATTCAAGCGCAAAAAGCCGAAAAAATATCACAAATTTTACGTATTATATCTTTGATATTAATTATTATTTTTATTAGTTTTAGTTCAATCCTGTATCTTTTAGCACAGCATTTAAAACAGCGTCGCGAACGAATTGTGCAAAAGTTAGAGTAGAACTTTAAGTTCGGTTTATCCGATTAAAATTATAAAAATATACTGTTTTATCTATTTAGTGATCTGACATACCATGCATGTATTAAATGAATTGACTTCACGATTTCAGATTTGGAGAAAGGCATGTTAGATCAAAATATTAAAACTCAGTTAAAAGCGTACTTGGAACGTTTAGAAAGCCCAATCGAGTTAGTCGCTGCTTTAGACGATTCGGATAAAGCTGCGAAAATTAAAGAACTTGTAACGGAGATTGCTGAACTTTCTGATCAAGTGACAGCGCGTTTTGATGGAATAAATGCTCGCCGCCCAAGTTTTGGTGTCGCGAAAGCAGGTGAGCAACCACGTGTTTTCTTTGCTGGCTTACCAATGGGGCATGAATTTACCTCGTTGATTTTAGCATTGTTACAAGTGTCTGGTTATGCGCCAAAAGTGTCTGATGAAATATTGAATCAAATTAAAGGTCTGAATTTAAAGTCTAACTTTGATGTATTTGTATCTTTGAGCTGTCATAACTGTCCAGATGTGGTTCAAGCCTTGAATTTGATTGCAATTAACAATCCAAATGCAACAGCAACCATGATTGATGGCTCATTTTTCCAAGATGAAGTTGAGCAACGCAAAATTTTAGCTGTACCAATGTTGTTTCAAGATGATCAGCACATTGGTCAAGGTCGTATGACTTTGGAGGAAATTGTTGCGAAGTTAGATACCAACTCTGCCGAAAAAGATGTAGCCGCAATTAATGCGAAAGATGTCTTTGATGTTTTGGTAATTGGCGGTGGCCCTGCGGGTGCGACGGCTGCGATTTACGCGGCACGTAAAGGGATTCATACGGGTATCGTGTCGGAACGTTTTGGCGGTCAAGTCATGGATACAATGGATATTGAAAACTTTACCTCCATCCAAAAAACGCAAGGCCCTAAATTTGCTGCTGAAATGGAATCACACGTTCGTGAGTACGAAGTGGATATCATGAATTTACAACGTGTGACTAAGATCACAGGTGCAGATCAAACGGCAAATGGTTTGGTTGAAGTTGAACTTGAAAATGGCGCTAAGCTTGATTCAAAAACCATTATTCTTTCAACTGGTGCGCGTTGGAGAGAAATGAATGTGCCAGGTGAAGCTGAGTATCGAACTCGTGGTGTCGCTTACTGTCCGCATTGTGATGGGCCATTGTTCAAAGGCAAGCGTGTTGCAGTCATTGGTGGTGGTAATTCAGGTGTAGAAGCTGCAATTGATTTAGCAGGTATTGTAGAGCATGTGACTTTAGTCGAATTTGATACCAAGCTTCGTGCAGACCAAGTTCTACAAAACAAATTGAACAGCTTACCGAATACCACTGTAATTCTAAATGCATTAAGCACTGAAGTGGTTGGTGATGGTTCACAAGTTACGGCATTGAAGTACCAAGATCGTACGACTCAGCAAGAACATACGGTTGAATTGGCAGGAATTTTTGTGCAAATTGGATTATTACCAAACACAGATTTTTTAAAAACCAGTGAAGTTGAGCTGAGCAATCGTGGTGAAATCGTGGTGAATGAACGTAATGAAACCAATGTCAAAGGTGTATTTGCGGCAGGAGATTGTACAACTGTACCATATAAGCAAATTATTATTGCCACAGGCGAAGGTGCAAAAGCCTCACTTTCTGCTTTTGATTATATGATTCGCTCTGGTTTCTAAGTCTGAACAATGAAAAGCCCAAAGTTCGCTTTGGGCTTTTTAATTGTCTAATTTATGGTTTATACAAACCGTGATCGACCAAATGCTGACGTAAAATTCGACGTAATTCCAAAACAGCTTCAGGTGTTTCCTGAATAGAATGACCACCATGTAGGATTTTTTCGGAAACCGCATGTTCTAAATGCGCACTTTTATAAGGAACAATACCGTCCGTTATTATATTTGGATCATCGCTTTTAGTCATGTTTCCAATAATCGAATGGAACACCAAATCTTTTTTCGGTTGAATACTTGCAGTCAACTCCATGAACTTGGATTTTTTACTTAAATCGCTCGGCCCATTTTGTATCACGCCATTGGTGATGGTTTTTACAAAGTCTTTCAGGTCTGCGTCATCACTGGTTAAGGTGTCTGCTAAGCTGGTCAAAAATGTAGCAGGCAAACGAATAATTTTTCTGGCTGCCAAGGTAAACCAACGATCTGCGTAATCAGTGCCACTGTGCGGGGCTGCTAAAAAGATCGCACGATCAAAATTTTCAATCGATTTCATTTTTAGCCTTTCAGCAATCACAGGATGTTTGCGCAAACGAACTTGTTGCCGATTGCTCATCATCGATAACGCTGATTTAGAAATATCCGCATCACTCACCAACAACCGACTAATAATCCCTCCCATTGAATGACCAACAAGTACGGCATCTTTTGCAGCAGCATCATTTGAATTAATTCCACCAAATGCTTGTTTTAATAATGCATAAATTTGGAAACGGCTTTCTAAAATCGGCATATTGGTCGAATAAAAGACCTGCCAAACTTGATAATGTTCCCGTAAAATCGGGTCACCCATAATATCGTTGGTAACACCTATCCAAGCTTCAGGGCTACTCGCAAGCCCATGAACTAAAACAATAATTTTTTTATTTGGATTATACGGCTCAAGCATGTACAAATGCGGCATGGTCAAACGCTGATCACGATCAATCAGGGTTAAATAAGCCGCTGCACCTAAATTATTTTCTGCAAGCCAAAGCCCATAAGGCGCAGAAAAGTTTGCCGCCAATGAATAAGATTGACCCGCAATATTTACTTTATCAATACGATAGGGATCATACACTTTAATTTCAAAATCGGGGTTATTTAACACCTCATCCACACTGGCATTGCTTTTTTTAGGTTGTGCAATAATGGTAGCCGCTAAGTAGCGTGCTTTGTGAATATTGGGGTTGCCTTCTTTTGGGTATTGATATGAAAGCGGGTTTAGAATGTATTTATGGTCATGGCTTGTCGATTCTGAAGCAGGGAAAACTGCCACAAAGTCAGAACCAAAACCGTCACGACGGTTAATTGCTCTTAAACCTGAAAAGTTCATGTTATAGCTAGACATAAATTTCTCAAGCTGCATATTTTGCAAGCGTTGATAACTTTGAATATCAATGGTATAGGTACTTTTTCCAATTTTGATGATTGGCGTGAAATTGTTCGATGGATTTCTTAAACGATGCACATTGACCAATTCAGTCAGTGCCTGATTATAAAAGTCTCGAATTTGAACCTGTCGGTTATCAAAAATACGTGCTTGTGGTTGGCGCTGGGTCTTAAATAAATAAGCGTAACTATAACGAATGCTTTTATCTAAAGACTCCAATTCTTGATCTAAACATTTGTCATAATTGATTTGGATGATTTTTTGTTCTTCTTCCTTTCGATGTTTAGTCAGTCTGCTAACTTTGCATTGTGACGAATCTGCAAGTGACATCGCTTTAGACAGATAAAGTTCACTGGCAGCTGAAAGCAATTGTTCATCTAGAATTTGCGGAATTTTATGCAAATCTGCAATGCAATCCGATGGTGTTTGCATGCAAACTTTCGCTTCTTTGCCCGACATAGAGAGCACATTTAAACTTGCTTCGCTGAGTTTGTTTTGCGTTAAAATGCTGTTACGTTCGTTGGCAAGCGTTACATTCACTGCCTGTTGTTTTAGACTAACCACTTGGCAGCCACTCATCAGCATTGCACTAAAAAGTGGCAGTACCCATAATCGTTTATTAAATGTCTTTAATTTATGCATTTTTATTCAACGAATTGAGCGAGAAGATAAAATTTATCATAATCGAATTAGCCAATTTTTCAACCGAAGATAAAAAATAGGTGTTGAAGAATCTAAATTTTATCTTCGGATTTCAGGCTTTTACTTCATGACTTGCCATACGTTCCAACGCTGACCAGATTCAACTTCGCCGATTAGACGATCTGCCACTTCTGCTTCATCTGGAAATTTAATTTTATAATTTTTTAGCGTTTGAATTGCATTTTTCTTTTGTTCCATGCCCAAATAATTATTGGTTGCTGCAAGATAAGCTTCCTGTACATTTGCCTTCATTGCTTTGTCTAAATAAGGAATGGCCTCACGCTGACCGCCACCTTCAGATAAACCAAAACCAAACCAAAAATTAGTTTCTGGATCATTTGGTGCAATAGTAAGAATACGCTGTGCATAAGTTAATGATTTTCCAGTATAAGAAGTACCTAAATCTAAATTTCGCGCCATAACACTCGCTTTAAAAGCACGGCTTAAAATATCCAATGAAGCATTCGGTTGTTGCGCTAAAGCATCAAGTTTTTGAGTGATTTCTTTGAGTTTAGTTTCATAACCTTTACGCTCTTGGCGATCAGTAAAGCGTGGGGGATAGTGTCGTGCTTTACCTTCCACCAGTTGTAAGAAGTCATCAATTTCAGTGACATCAATTTCATGTTCACCTGCAAGAACTGCATATTTTAAACTACGTTGTTTTTGATTTATGGTCGGCACAATCAGTTTATTGACCTCAAGTGTCGTGGATTTTGTTGGGTCATTTTGCATTGTCACGACCAGTTTAGTCACTGGCTGGGCAGCAGCATCTTTAATTGCAACTTCGAAACTTGGCGGTGAATCATACTTGATTGGATTCAGCGCATAGAAAGGCGCAGTCGGTTCAGGTTCTTTAAATACGAAAGGTTGTGGCGCTGCAGGTACTTCTTTTTTTTCAGGTACAACATTACAAGCGGTTAAAATAGTGCTGCTGAGTACGAGTAATGCCAAAGGCTTATAATTCATGTTTTTATCCATTGATTTTAGGGGGTAAAAGAGCGAAGTAGATAAGTTTCCACAGTCTAGGAAAGGGCAAGCAAACTTTCAATGATAAGCTTGTTACATTTCTTTAAAATTGTATGGTTGTGATTGATCGTAAGTAATTGAATTCATATAAGGTGGCTAAAAAATTTCAAAAAAAACTGAAAGATTTGTTTGATTTTATATTCATGCCAGTATTTTTCTTTTTCTTAATGAAGAAATGTGATCAAACGAATCTAACTTTTAAACTCGTCAATTTCAAAAATAATCGAAATAACCAAACTCATTCCATCACGATGAATGATGGAATGAGGTGTGAATTAAGTATTCGAAATACTACTTTGTGCTTCACATTCACGTTTTAATTCTTCGATAATTTTCAACTCAGTTTTATTAAAAGGTCGATTATCTGAACTTTGCACATTGTATGTCGGGTCAAGTAAGGACAAACGTTGACATAATATATTCATACGCTTTTCATTTTGCTGCATACGGTCTAATAAAACGCGAATTCCTTCTAAAATTGGGTCAGATTGCTCTTGCGTTGTTGCATATGGTTGGAAACCAATGCTTTCAGCATAATCACGGCGGCTTGCTTCATCGGGTTCAATTTGCGTTTTATCTTTAATATAACGAGCAGGATTGCCGACCGCAGTTACGCCAGCAGGCACTTCTTTGGTTACCACAGCATTAGAGCCAACTTTTGCGCCTTTATGAACGGTAAAAGGCCCTAAAATTTTTGCGCCTGCACCTACAATCACGCCATCTTCTAAGGTTGGATGTCGTTTGCCTTTGCTCCATGTTGTACCGCCTAAAGTCACGCCATGATAAAGCGTAACATCATCGCCAATTTCTGCGGTTTCACCAATCACAACGCCCATACCGTGATCAATAAAAAATCGTTTCCCAATTTTTGCACCAGGGTGTATTTCAATCCCTGTGGTGAAGCGACTAAAAGAAGAGAGTAAACGTGCTGATCCTTTACATTCTTTCTGCCAAAGTTTATGCGCAACACGGTGCATAATCAGGGCATGAATGCCAGGATAAGTCGTTAAAACTTCGAGCGTATTTCGAGCAGCAGGATCACGCGCAAATACAGCCTCGATATCTTCTTTAAGCTGTTTCATCATTGGAATGATTCTCCGTTGTTTTTTTCCAAGAGCCATTGGCTAAAGCCTGAACACGACTAAAAACGCCGCGCAACAAATGGTACTCCATACGATCTAATTGTATCCTTCCAAACAAACGACGCAAGCGTAATGGAAGTAATCTTGGATTATTCGGGTCTAAAAATTCAATATCAGTCAACATTTTTTCAAAATGAGGATAAAAATCCTCCATTTGTTGCTGTGTGACCAATGGCTCATCCCACTCCATACTCTGCTGTTGTTTTAGCTGCATGTGATCTTCTGGTAATTCTTTAGCTTGAATATTCTGTTCAAGTGCTGCCATACGCAGCTCATAACAGACGACTTGAATCGCTTGGGCAACATTTAAAACGCCATAATCAGCATTGACTGGAATGGTTAAATGATAATTCGCTAAAGCCAATTCTTCATTGGTCAGCCCACGGTCTTCACGACCAAATACGATCGCAATATTCTGTTGTTGGCTGGCGCCATTTAATGCTTCTTTGGCAGCGGGGCGAACATCCAATAAAGGCCAAGGAATTGTTCGGCTTCGCGCACTAGTACCAAAAACCAGATGACAATCTTGAATAGCTTGTTCCAAAGTTTCAACAATTTCAATTTGTTCAATCAAATCTTGCGCACCTGCTGCCAAAGCATCAATATCAGGGTGCGGATAAGTTTTAGGTGCGACTAAAACCAGTTTAGATAAACCCATGGTTTTCATAGCACGTAAGGCACTGCCAATATTGGCAGGAAGCGTCGTATTGACCATGACAATGCGAATTTGATCTAAATATTCAGACACGCGTGTTGAGTCCAGTGTGTTCATAGACAATCCTAAATTAAGAATATTGAGAGATTTCTGCTTGATATAAATCTAAAGCTTCATCCATAGAGATATTTTCAAGTGGTGGCGCATTGAAATTACTTGATGTCTTTTCAACCGTTTTTACCGCTTTGGATTTCACTTGATATTCAATAAAAATGGACTCTTTGCCAAAATAATCACGTAATTTACTCAGCAATTCATCTAATGGTGCGACTTTCCATTGCGCCCCTAAATGTAGCTCTGCAGTGGCAAAACTTTGCTCAACTTGAATTTGAACAGCAATATGTTGGCACATATCTACATTGCAGTAGGGCAAGAGAATTGTTTGTAATTCTTTGGCTAAAGATTTGCCCATCAAATCTTTATCTAAACGAATTTTAATACTTTGGGCACGTTTCTGACGAATTTCATTCAGACTAAAGGCTTTACTCAAACGTGCCATCGGTCGATCAAAACCTTCACGCTCGTAAATTTCACCTTCAATTACCACCACTTGCTCTAAACGCACCACGTCTTTATAGCGCTGGAAACGTTCATGGTTACAACTAATTTCAACACGTGAGGTGCTATCATCTAAGGTGATCATGACCCGATTCGGAAAGTTGGCGACATCAACAACCAATCCAGCAAAAATGGTTGTTACGCCACGACGAGTTGGGGTGAGTTCATTCAGTTTTGCAGGGACAAAAGATTTTAATTCAGGACGATATACGTCAATAGGATGACCTGTGAGATATAAACCAAGTGTATCTTTTTCACCTTTTAAACGGATTTCATCTGACCAAGGTTTGACAGGTTTTGCAGGTTTACGTTGAACCTCTTCAACTTCTCCAAACAAATCCATAATGCCAGTTTCACGGTTGCTTCGTGCTTGATCTGCCGCTTGTACCGCTTCAGGCAATTGAGCCATTAAGCTCGAACGTTCGATGCCTAAACAATCGAGTGCGCCTGCACGAACTAACGCTTCTAAGGTACGCTTATTGATTTTTTTCAAGTCGATTCGATGGCAAAAATCAAATAAGTCTTTGTAAGCACCATCTTTAATGCGTGATTCAATCACGGATTGCATCGCTTGCTCACCGACACCTTTGATCGCGCCTAAACCATACACAATGGTTTGTTCATCGCTGGCATGGAAATGGTACAAAGAACGGTTGATGGATGGCGGCAATACCTCTAATTTGTTGTTACGACAGTCATCAATCAAAAATACAATACTGTCGGTATTTTGCATTTCTGATGATAAAACTGCTGCCATAAATTCAGATGGATAATGCGCTTTTAACCATGCAGTTTGATAGGCGACCAAAGCATAAGCAGCAGCATGTGATTTGTTAAAGCCATAGCCTGCAAACTTTTCCATATAGTCAAAGATATGGTTGGCGGTGGGTTCATCAATGTCTTTTTTTGCAGCGCCTTCAATAAAAATTTGACGCTGCTTGATCATTTCCTCAGGTTTCTTTTTACCCATTGCGCGACGCAAAACATCTGCGCCACCAAGGGTATATCCTGCACAGAACTGTGCCGCCTGCATGACCTGTTCTTGATAAACCATAATCCCGTAAGTGGGTTCAAGTACACCCTCAAGTAAAGGGTGTAGATACTCAAAATCACCACCATGCATACGGTGAATAAAGTCTGGAATTAAATCCATTGGGCCAGGGCGATATAAAGACACGAATGCAATAATTTCTTCAAATTTGCTTGGGCGTGCTTCTTTCAGCATTTTTTTCATGCCGACGGATTCAAACTGGAACACGGCAGTGGTGTTGGCTTCGGCAAAAACCAAATACGCCGCTTTATCATCCAATACGATATTGGCAATATCTAAAGGTGTATCAGATTGAATTCGCTTATTAATATTTTGTACAGCATCTTCAATTACGGTGAGGTTACGCAAACCTAAAAAGTCAAACTTGACCAGTCCTGCGGCTTCAACGTCATCTTTATCGTATTGTGCAACTCGGTTAGTACCATCAGCATCACAAATGACCGCAGAATAATCGGTGATTTTGCCGGGAGCAATGACCACGCCACCTGCGTGTTTACCTGTATTACGCGTAATACCTTCAAGTTTGAGTGCCATTTCCCAAATTTCAGCGGCATCATCATGGTCAGGATTCGATGGATTGGTGACAATATCTTTGAGTTGAGGTTCAAGCTCAATAGACTGCTTTAAATCCAAGCCCAATGGTTTGGTTGGAATCAGCTTTGAAAGACGATCAGCCAGTCCATAAGATTTACCCAACACGCGTGCTACATCACGGATTGCACCTTTTGCTGCCATCGTACCAAAAGTGGCAATTTGCGATACCGCTTCACGTCCGTAGTGCTGCGCCACATATTCAATTACTCGGTCACGACCTGCAATACAAAAATCGACATCGAAGTCGGGCATTGAAACACGTTCTGGATTCAAGAAACGCTCGAACAGTAGCTCATAACGTAATGGATCAAGATCAGTAATTTTTAAACTATATGCAACCAATGAACCCGCACCTGAACCACGTCCCGGCCCAACAGGGACACCGTTATTTTTTGCCCATTGAATGAAGTCCATGACAATGAGGAAGTAACCGGGAAAACCCATCTTTAAAATAATATCGACTTCATATTTAATTCGATCATCATAAGGTTTTCGGATTTCCGCCCAGTCTTCATCTCGCTCACTTACTGGATAAAGATGCTTTAATCGTTCTTCTAAACCTGCACGCGATAAATGGTCGAAATAGGTGTCGATGGTATAACCATCAGGAATAGGGAAGTCAGGTAAAAAGTAAGTCCCAAGTTGTAGGGCGACATTACAACGTTGCGCAATGTAGTAAGTATTTTCAATCGCACTTGGAATATCTGAAAACAAGGCCGTCATTTGTTCGGCAGTTTTAAAATATTGCTCAGTATTATAATTTTTAGGACGCTTATCGTCACCTAACACATAGCCATCAGCAATACAGACACGGGCTTCATGTGCTTCAAAATCTTCAGGTTTAATAAAATGCACATCATTATGCGCAATCACACCAATTTGATATTCAGCTGCCAGTTTCACGGCTTCTTGGATGTAATCTTCTTCGCCTGCTCGATCTGTTCGAGTTAAAGCCAAATAGACACGATTACCAAATTTTTCAATCCATGCTTCGAGCAGCGGTGCAGCTTTCTGCGGATTAGACGAACAAAGCATTTTGCCAACATCACTATGTTGACCCAGTAAAATAATTAAGTCTTCAGATTGTTCAAGAACCCATTCTTTTTGAACACAAGGGATACTAAGTTGTTGCCCTTCAATAAAACCACGCGAAACTAATTCAGTAAGATTTTTCCAACCAATATTACTCGTGGCAAGAAGTGTTGCACGATGTTCAGTATCGTTCAGACGAATAACGCTTCCAAGCAGAGGCTTAATGCCTTTGCCTAAACATGCCTCATAAAATTTTACCGCTGCATGTAAATTGGAGAGGTCGGTCAATGCCAACGCAGGCATTTGATCTTCTAGGGCAATATTGACCAAATCGGGTATGCGAACAATCGATTCGGTAATCGAAAATTCTGTGTGAATACCGAGATGAACAAACTGCATAGACCGACTATCCTTTTCAAAATCGCTGTCTAGTTTAGCACGCAAATTTTAAATGACATGCTTAAAATTTTGGCAAACTGTGTTGTTTGGCGATTTTCTATAAAGTTAATATTTGTCTTTAATCCTTAAAAAATAACATTTTAATGCGCAGGTTTTGCCGCTAAAATACAACGGCATAAAAATATCAATCCATGAGCATTACAGAATGAAATTAAAAAATATTGTACTTTCAATTGTTTTAGCGAGTAGTTTCTCGACTTTCAGTTACGCAGAAGAGGTGCCATTTAGTCAGGAATTGGTCGTTAAAGCCAAAGATGGTGATGCTATTGCGCAAAATGATTTGGGTGAGGCTTATTACTATGGTTATGAAACTGATAAAGATTTTGTTAAGGCCTTAGGGTGGTATAAAAAATCTGCTGCAAAAGGTAATGCCGATGCGCTGTTTTCCGTAGGTTATATGTTGGATAAAGCTGAAGGCACAGAAGAAGATAATCCATCTGCTTTAAAATGGTATACCCAAGCTGCCCAAAAAGATCAGTTACATGCACAATATTATTTAGCGTATTTGTATTTATATGGCGATAGCGGTGTTTCGGTAAATACCAAAAAAGGTTTGGAGTGGGTGATTAAAGCGGCTGACGCAGGATTAGATTTAGCCCAAGCAGAACTTGGTCATTTGTATTACAACGGCGAGCAAGAGGGAATTCCTCAAGATCTCAAAAAAGCATTATATTATTATCAATTAGCAGTTGAGCAAGATGAATCATCTGCGATCAATAACTTGGGTATTTTGTATCTTGAGGGTAAAGCAGGTCTAACACGAGATTATAAAGAGGCGATGCGATTATTTACACAGGCATCTGAAGCTGAATATCGTTTTGGTTCTTCAAATATTGGTTATATGTTTGAAGAGGCAAAAGGTGTGAGCAAAAACTATAAAAAGGCAGCCGAATACTATTCACTGGCAGTTGAACAAGGTGATCATTCAGCCTTATTAGATTTAGTACGTTTGTATCAAATTGGTGGTTTTGGATTGGCTAAGAGTTCAACCAAAGCAACTGAATACCAACAACAATGGCAGGAACTACAAACAGAATCTGAATAATGGGAATCCCCCTAAAGCAATGTGCAATAGGGGGTATTTTTTTAACGAATTTTAGCTAAGTAACGACCTACCCGATGAATTGCTTCACGCAGTTCATTTTCAGCAGGCAAAAACACCACACGGAAATGATCATGCGTTGGCCAGTTAAAACCTGTTCCTTGTACCAAAAGCACTTTTTCTGCTTTCAATAAATCCAACATTAACTGTTCATCATCTTCAATTGGATAAATTTTAGGGTCAAGTTTAGGGAAGCAATACATTGCGCCTTCTGGTTTAACACAACTTACGCCAGGAATTTCATTGAGCATTTCCCATGCAATATTACGCTGCTCGTATAAACGACCACTTGGACGAATCAAATCATTGATGGATTGATAGCCGCCAAGTGCAGTTTGAATGGCATATTGCGCTTGATGATTCGAACAAAGGCGCATAGATGCCAACATGTCTAAACCTTCAATATAATCGGCTGCACGTTGCTTATCGCCTGTAATTGCCATCCAACCTGCGCGATAACCCGCAATACGATATGCTTTCGATAAACCATTAAATGAGACACAGAGTTGTTCACCTGCTAATGCAGCGACCGCAACATGCTCAATACCGTCATAAATAATTTTGTCGTAAATTTCGTCGGCAAATAAAATCAAATCATGTTTTTTAGCTAAAGCGACAATTTGCTCTAAAACATGACGTGGGTAAACAGAACCCGTTGGGTTGTTTGGATTGATAATCACAATACCGCGCGTATTGGGTGTGATTTTGCTTTCCATATCCGCAATATCAGGATACCAATAATTTTCTTCATCACATTTGTAATGAACCGCAGTACCACCCGATAAATTCACTGCCGCTGTCCATAGTGGATAGTCTGGCATTGGCACTAACATTTCGTCGCCATTATCGAGTAAGCCTTGCATTGCCATCACAATCAGTTCTGACACACCGTTGCCGACGTAAACATCATTGACGTGCATGTCAAAGATGCCTTTTTGTTGGTAATACTGGCAAATGGCTTTACGTGCAGGGAAAATACCTTTGGAATCGGTATAACCTACGGCATTAGGTAAATTTAAAGCCACGTCATTAATAATTTCTTGCGGTGCTTCAAAGCCAAATGGGGCAGGGTTGCCGATGTTTAGCTTGATTATTTTGTGCCCTTGCTCTTCCATTTCATTGGCGGCACGTAATACAGGCCCACGAATGTCGTAACATACATGTTCGAGCTTTGCTGATTTTTTAATTTGTTTTGTGGGTTGAGCAATATTTTTTGACATAGCAGGATTCACTTTTGCATATCGATACAAATAACTTTTAAAGGTTTCAACACTGACTAGATTCAAATCATGTTGATTTTTCAGTAATTCAACAATTTTCTCGTGGGTAAAACCCGAGTCTTGGTATTGCCTGATGATCGGCAAGAGGTTTTTAAAAACCACACTTTTTTTCTGTGACATTTCGCGCCCTACACAACAGTGCAATATAAGAATAGCATCTTCTTTGTTCGCGCAAAAGCAAATATACATAAAATTGCTTACTTTTATTAAATCAATTTGCTTTCTTTTTGCTATTGATGCTTTTTAAGTCACAAATGTAATAAATTCTACAGTCATAGACTGGTGTTTTTGTTGTGAATGACGTAAATATAAAACATGATCAGAAAGATATTTTTAACAAAAAAATAAAGGGTATGGGTTATGGCTAAAGTGAATAAATCTGAAAGAGAGTGGCAAAGAGAGCTATCCGCAGAAGATTATCGAATTACTCGTCAAAAAGGCACAGAGCCTGCATTCACAGGTCAATATTGGAACAGTAAGCAACATGGTGTTTATGTATGTAAATGCTGTGGTGCAGAGCTATTTTCATCAGACACAAAGTATGACAGTGGTAGTGGCTGGCCAAGTTTCTTTAGGCCGATCGACAACCTTGCTGTAGAAGAACAGGATGATACGACACACGGTATGGTCAGAACAGAAATAGTCTGCCATGATTGTGACGCTCATTTGGGGCATGTGTTTGAAGATGGACCTCAACCAACAGGCTTAAGATACTGCGTCAATTCAGCATCATTACAACTTAAAACAGAAGAAAAAAATGACGAGGAAACATATCCATGAGTAACATTTATCAGTTTGAAGCTGAACTGTTAGAGGGTGACACCAAAGCATTGGCTGACTACAAAGGAAAAGTCATGCTGATTGTGAATACAGCAAGCAAATGTGGTTTTACGCCGCAATTTGCAGGACTGGAAAAACTTCATGAGAAGTATCAATCACAAGGTTTAGAGGTTTTAGGATTTCCATGTAATCAATTTGGTGGACAAGACCCAGGTTCAAATAAAGAGATTGGGACATTTTGCCAACGTAATTATGGGGTGAATTTCCCTATGTTTGCGAAAGTTGATGTAAAAGGCCCAGAAGCTCACGTGATTTTTCGTTATTTAACACGTGAAGCCAAAGGGATTTTGGGAAGCCGAAATATTAAATGGAACTTTACCAAGTTTTTAGTTGGACGTAAGGGAGAGGTGTTAGGTCGTTATGCGCCAACCACCAAGCCTGAGGCTTTGGAAGCAGATATTGAAAAAGCATTGTCTAAGAAATAAAAAATGCAATCTTAGACAATAAAAAAGACGGTCAATTGACCGTCTTTTTTATGGGTAAATTATTGAGTGGATTCAATTTGCAATGCTTTAGGTTTTCTAAAACTATGCAACTTTCGATTAATATCATCAATAAAAGTATAGACCACAGGAATCACCAATAATGACAAGAAGGTACTGGTGATTAACCCACCAATCACTGAAATTGCCATAGGCGCACGGAAACTTGGATCAGTCCCAATGCCGAGTGCGATTGGTAACATGCCCGCACCCATTGCCAAAGTCGTCATGATAATCGGGCGAGCACGTTTATGACAGGCATCTAAGAGTGCGTTAAACCGTGAATAGTTCTTTTCATTTCGGGCGATAATCGCGTAATCGACCAAAAGAATAGAGTTCTTACTGGCAATACCCATCAGCATAATCAAGCCAATCAGGCTCGGCATCGAAAAACTACTTTTGGCAAGAAGTAGCAATACAAATGCACCGCCGAGTGATAAGGGTAAGGCGACTAAAATGGTAATCGGTTGCATGAAATCTTTGAATAAAAGGACTAACACCACGTAAATACACAAAACGCCTGTCAGCATGGCTAAGCCAAAACTAGCAAACAGCTCCGCCATGACTTCGGCATCACCAATATTGGTACGTTTCACGGTTGGTGGTAAATTTTTCATTGTATCCAATTGGTCAACTTTTGCCGCGACATCACCCAAAGGTTGGTTATTCAGCTCAATATTAAAATTAATATTTCGTAGACGATTAAAGCGGTCAATTTGTGATGGTCCGCTTTCGATATTGACATCGGCAATCGTGCCTAACATCACAGACCCATGACTGCCTTTAATCATTAAGCGTTTAATCAACGCCTGATCTTGACGCGCTGAAAGCGGTAGTTTGATCACAATCGGAACTTGACGTTGCGATAAGTTCAGTTTTGACAAGTTTTGGTCAAAATCACCAGCAGTAGCAATGCGTAGCGTCTCTGCAATATCGTATGTGGTGACGCCCAAATCGGCAGCTTTGGCAAAGTCAGGACGAATCACCAATTCAGGACGAATTAAAGCTGCACTTGACGTAATACTGCCAATATTCGGAATCGTACGTAATTCACGTTCCAACTTACGAGCGGTCGACATCAAGGCTTCAGGGTCATCACCTGACAAGGCAAGTTGGTATTGACTGTTGTTACCTGCTAAACCAACTTGAATTCGCGCACCCGGTAATGGAGCTAAACGTTCGCGCAGTTCATTTTCAATCGCTTGTAAACTGCTTGAACGATCTGTACGTTCAGTGGTTTGAATCGTTAAAGTTGCTTTACGAGGCTCACTTGAAGCACCACCAGCAAAAGGGTCTGAACCTGCTGCACCACCACCAATTGTGGTGTAGATGCTTTTGATTTCAGGATGATCTTTAAGCAAAAGTCGTGCGTATTCAGCCGTTTTGAGTGTGTCTGCAAATTGTGAACCTGGTGTAAGTTCTAAACGGACTTGGGTTTGCCCTGTATCAGGTGGTGGTACAAAACCAGTTGGTAATAGCGGGATGAGTGACACTGAACCGAAGAAAAATGCAATCGCGCCAAACAGAGTTACCCAACGGTGTTTTAAACACCATGTCACTAATTGCATATAATGACGCATGACCCAACCATCTTTTTCACGGTCTATGGCGAGTTTAGTAGTGCCTTGATCTGTTGAAGATACATTCAATGTTTTTTCATCTGCATGTAAAACTTCACCTACAAATGGTTTGAGAATGTAGGCAGACATCATTGGGGTGAGTAAACGAGCAACCAGCAGGGAAGCAAAAATTGCCAAAGCCGCTGTCCAGCCAAATTGTACGAAGAATTTACCTGCAATTCCGCTCATAAATGCAGTTGGAAGAAATACAGCAATTAAGGTAAATGTGGTCGCAATAACAGCTAAACCAATTTCATCTGCAGCTTCCATTGCAGCTTCATACGGCGTTTTACCCATCCGTAAATGCCGTATGATATTTTCAATTTCAACAATCGCATCATCCACCAAAATCCCGACGACCAAAGACATAGCCAAAAGAGTGACCGTGTTTAGGGTAAAGCCAAAATAATACATGCCAATTAAAGCAGGCAAAATCGATAAGGGTAGAGCCGTTGCTGCAATAATGGTGGCACGCCAATCACGTAAAAATAGCCAAACCACTAAAATTGCTAAAATCGCACCCTCATAAAGCAATGCCATTGAACCTTTGTAGTTATCGGCAACTGGTTTTACGAAATTAAATGCTTCAGTAATTTTAATATCTGCATGTGAGGCTTTGAGTTTATCTAATGCTTCAGCCACACCTTTTTCTACATCGACTTCACTCGCACCTTTACTACGTGTGATTTCAAATCCAATCACGGGTTGACCATTTAATAGCGCTGCAGAACGTCGTTCAGCAATGCCATCTCGAATGGTTGCCACTTGATCGAGTCGAATATGTCGACCATCACTCAGGGCGATATCCATTGCGCCAATTTCTGCCGCAGATTTAACTGTAGCAATGGTACGAATAGATTGTTCACTTCCGCCAATTTTGGTTTGACCACCAGATGCATCTTGCTGAACCAAGCGTAATTGACGGGTGATATCGGTTGCGGTGGCATTCAGTGCAAGTAATTTTTCAGGGTCAAGTTCAACTTCAACTTGGCGAGTAACTCCACCAACACGTGAAACTGCGCCAACGCCTTTCACTTGCAACATAGCACGGGCGATATCGTAATCGACAAACCATGACAGCGCTTCTTCATCCATTTTGGGGGATTGGATGGTATAGGTCAGAATCGGAGCGCCTGATAAGTTAATTTTACTGACAATCGGATCTCTTAAATCGGCAGGTAAATCTGAACGAACTTGTGACACCGCATTGCGGACATCATCCACTGCTTCCTGTAATGGTTTTTCCAGTTGAAACTCTGCGGTGACCGTGACTACGCCATCTTGAATGTTGGTGTATTGATTTCTTAAACCTTGTAGAGTCGCAATTGAATTTTCAATTTTCCGTGCAACTTCTGTTTCGAGTTGTGGTGGCGCTGCACCGGGAAGCGCAGCCGTCACCGTCACCATCGGCAGTTCAATATCGGGGAACTGTTGGATTTTCATCCAGTGAAAACACAGCAAACCCGCCAAACCCAGCATGATAAATAATAAAATTCCGGGAATTGGGTTGCGAATAGACCACGCGGAGACATTCATATTAATGCTCCTGTGATTTAACAAGTTGCTTGGTTAATGGTGTTTCTGGAATATCTTGGGCGAGGGTCACTAAATCTCCATCGGTTAAGAAACCTGTTCCTGAAGACACAATTTTAACGTTCGCAGCTAAATCTAAAATTTCAACACGATCCGCTTGGCGGCGTCCAACAGTGACTTTTTGCTGTGTAACACGGTTGTTATTGTTAACGATAAAGACATAAGCAAAGCCATCGCGTAGTAACAATGCCGTTTGTGGAACGGTCAAGGCAGTTTTTGCACCTAAATCGAATTCACCCTTTACAAACATGCCCATCCGTACCGCTTGAGTTGCGGGTAAATCGACATAGACCAAACCATAGCGCGTTTGTGGGTCAATTACAGGAGCAATAGTTCTGACTTGACCTGTAATCGCAGGTTGCGTCGGATCGGGGGAGACAATATGCGCACTCATACCTTGCTTGAGCTTATATAAGTCTGATGTAGTCACTTCTGCACGCCATTCTAGGCGATGATCACGAATGATACGGAAAAGTTCCTGACCTGTTTGTGCTAAAGAACCAACTGTAGCAGAGCGAGCTGAAATCACACCATTATCTGGCGCAATTACTTGAGTCTGTGCTAACCGAAGCTGATTGCTATCAATTTGTGCTTTGGCAGCATTTAATCGAGCTTGCGCAGTGGCTTGTGAGGTTTGATATTGGGTCGATTCTTGGGCAGAAATTGCACCTGTATTTTTAAGCTGCTGAATCCGCTGATTATTGGTAATTGCACTTGAAAGCACGGCTTGTGCTTCTGCATAACTGGCTTTGGCTGCGGCAAGTTCTGCACGAATCGTATCAGCATTAATTTCAGCTAAAACCTGTCCGCGTCGAACTTCATCACCTACATTGACATTCACTTTAGTAATTCGCTGACCTGATAATTCACTCCCAATCACCACTTCTTGCCAAGCAGCGACATTGCCATTTGCAGTGAATGTTTGTTTCCAGTTTTGCTGCTGCGGTTCTGTAACAGTGACGGTGAGTGCCGCTTTAGGCTGAGTCGTTTCACCACTTTTTTTCTTTTCACTGGTCGGTGTTTTTTGACTTGTTGATGTTTTCCAAAGAATAAGTGCAACAAGTAACAATGCCGCAACGACTGCGATTAAAAGCCAAATTTTTTTGTTTGAATTTTGAGGTGTTAGAGCAGACATCTTTCCATAGCCACAAGATATTGATGGCTCAGTATAGACCAAGATTTCAACACATGGTTAAAAGAGAATAGATGAATATTTGTTTCTAAAAGATATCTTTATTCGATAAATGGCATAATTAAATTTCCCTGAAAGTGCCTTCTAACATTCAGGGATTATCGTATTGATGTATAGCGTTAAAGTATCGTTTTCAACCGTCGTACCACTTCTTCACATTGCGCTAAACCCGCGACCAATGCCATACGAACATGACCTTCACCTGGATTACCTTGTTCAGTATCACGTGATAAATAACGACCCGGAAGCACTTGAATATGGGCTTGTTCCATTAATCTCTTGGCAAATGCTTCATCATTTTCAACTTTGAGCCAGTAATAAAAACCTGCATCTGGTTTTTGTAAAGGCAATAAATGACCCAATTCAGATTGGAATAATTCAAATTTGGCACGGTATTGTTGACGATTTTCTTCGACATGCGCTTCATCATTCCAAGCAGCAATAGAAGCCAACTGATGCTGTACCGGCATCGCCGCACCATGATAAGTCCGATATTGCAAATATGGTTTCAGCAACGCAGCATCGCCAGCTACGAAACCCGAACGCATACCCGGTAAGTTTGAACGTTTGGAGAGTGAATGAAAAACGATACAGTTTTTATAATCATCACGTCCCATTTCCGCACAGACTTCTAATAAACCCACGGGTGCATGGTCAAACCAAAGCTCTGAATAACATTCATCTGATGCAATGACGAAACCATATTGATCAGACAGTGCAATCAATTTTTTAAGCTGGTCTTTCGATAGCACGGCACCTGTAGGATTTCCTGGTGTACAGACAAAAAGTAGGGCGGTCTTTTCCCATACTTCAGCAGGCACAGCATCAAAATCGCCTAAATAACCATTTTCTTCGGTGCAATTAATAAAATACGGTTTTGCACCTGCCAGTAATGCAGCACCTTCGTAAATTTGATAAAAGGGATTTGGCATCACGATATACGGCGCATCTTCACGATTAATCAAGGCTTGTACAAAAGAGAAAATGCCTTCACGTGTACCAGAAACAGGCAAAATATGTTCTTCTGCACTAATTTGATTCAACTGAAAACGGTTTTTGAGCCATTGTGCAATACTTTGGCGCAGTTCAGGGATGCCTTTACTATTTGGATAAGTCGATAAATGAGAGAAATTGGCAATAATCGCTTGTTTTACGAACTCAGGCGCAGGATGCTTTGGTTCACCAATAGATAGCGGAATCAAAGGCAAATCGGCAGGTTGAATGCCTTTAAAAAGCTGATTTAACTTTTCAAAAGGATATGGGTGCAATAAAGACAAGCTAGAGTTCATTTATACAATTACCAACAATTAAGAAAATGAATCCCCCTAAAAAGAGGGATTTAAATTGAATTTTAAGATGGATTACAAATTTGGTTCGATGCTTCATCTAAAGCTGATGTTAATGTTTCAGCAAAGTTTTTCACTTCTTCATTTGTCATCACAACACCATTCTTCTTGGTGACAAAGAAAATATCTTCGGCACGTTCACCCAAAGTCGCAATTTTCGCAGAATGAATATCGAGTCCTTGCAGCATAAACAATGCACCAATACGCGCCAAGAGTCCGGGTTGGTCAAGCGTCGAAATTTCCACCATGTGCTGTTGTAAAGCAGGGTTAAGCGTTACATCGACGGTATTAGTGACATCAAAGTGACGCAAATGACGTGGAATTCGACGCTGCATAATCCCCGGATACTGGTCAGAATGACTCAGCGCATCGACCAAAGCTGCTTTAACTTTACGTTCACGATCTGGATCTGCCAAGACATTGCCAAAACGATCTAAAACTAAATAAGTATCCAAACTAAATGCGGTACTAGCCGTAATAATTCGCGCATCGAGTACATCTAAATTCATACGGTCTAAAACCGCAACTGTGGTTGCAAATAAATTCGGTTGGTCGCGTGTGTAAATAAAGATTTGAATCGCATCTTCGGCAGCACTACGATGCGCACGCAAAAGCACAAGCGGCTCAGGATTATTGCCATGTTGTAAAATGGCTTGGGTATGCCATGCAATTTCATTGGCAGATTCTTTAACGAAATATTCATCGCCCAATTCTTGCCAAACTTTTTCAACGTCCGCTAAAGAAAATTGATTCACCAAAAGTTCACTGGCTGCGAATTTAGTATCTTCAATCAGCATTTGATAATCGACAGGACGACCTAAGCCAGAACGAATTACATCTCGCGCTTGCGTATACAGTTGGCGCATGAGAGAAGCACGCCATGTGTTCCATAGTTTTGGATTGGTGGCATTAATATCGGCAACGGTAAGGGCATAGAGATAGTCTAAATGCTCCATATCACCGACTTTTTCAGCAAATTCTCTAATTTCATCTGGGTCGGAAATATCTTTTTTCTGTGCCGTGAGTGACATCAATAAATGATTGTTAATTAACCATGCGACGAGTTTACATTCACGTTCGGTAAAGCCGTGCGCACGGCAGAATTCAATTGCATCTAATGCACCAAGTTCACTGTGATCACCGCCACGTCCTTTGGCAATGTCATGGAAAATCGCTGCCATATAGACAATATCTTGTCGTGAAATACGTTGGAACACCGAACTTACCACAGGGAAATCTTTCGTAAATTCAGGTTCTTTGAATCGATTCAGATTTCTTAATAATAGGAGTGTGTGTGCATCGACCGTATAAATGTGGAACAGGTCATATTGCATAAGACCTGTAATTTGCCCAAACGCTGGAATGTAATTGCCTAAGACGCCATAGCGTTTCATAGCAACCATCGTGTCATACAAGCGGTGGGGTGAGCGAATAATTGACATAAATAATGCACGATGATCGGGATGATCTCGGAATTTTTGATCAATTCGTTTCGCTGCAAGCACCAGCAAACGTAGCGTACGTGCTCGAATACCCTTAATTTCAGGTCGATTTGCCAGTAAATAGAATAATTCTAAAATAGCACTTGGTTCTTCTGAAAAAACTTTATGATGTTGTACGGCTAATTTGCCATCTACAATTTTAAATCGCTGATTAATATCTATAATTTGACGTTCATATTCAGGCAGGCGAGGTGTAATGACCGATTCATTGAAATATGCCAATAGCATTTCACTCAGGGTAGAAACCTGTTGAGCCGCTCGATAATAGCGCTTCATGAACTGTTCAACGCCATAATTTTTGGGTTTGCCTTCTTCACGAACATAACCAAATTTTGCTGCAATTTCATGCTGATAATCGAACAACAAACGGTTTTCATCACGTTTTGCTAGGCGGTGTAAATGGGTGCGAATTTCCCATAAAAAGCTTTCGGCTTCTTCAAGTACGGCTAATTCAAATTCGGTAATAAAGCCTAAATGTACCAAGTCGTAAATCCGATTGACACGGAAATGCCGCTTGGCAATCCAACCGATTTGATTGATATCGCGGATACCGCCAGGGGCATTTTTAATATCAGGCTCTAAATTACTTTCAGTGTTGTTGTGTTGTGCATAGCGTTTAGCTTGCTCTGCCATTTTGGCATCGTAGAAGGTCTTATCCGTCCATGTCTGCGCGACGATACGACGTGGCCATTTTGCCAAATGTTCATTGCCCGTGATCAACCGTGCTTCAATAAGTGTCGTTGCAACGGTTAAATCATTGGTGGCTTGTTCTACGCAGTTTTGAATAGTGCGAACACTGGTACCTGGTTTGAAATTGCCGACATCCCATAGCGAAGATATGAATGTTGAAATCAGTTTTTCTTGTTCTTCACTAATTTCATCTTCCGATAAAATCATGATGTCAGTGTCTGAAAAGGGCAGCATTTCATGGCGACCATAGCCGCCGACGGCAAATAAACCCAATTTAGTTTGATTTAATTCTGCGTGATTCCATAGAAAAATCAGTGCTTCATCAATTGAATTAGAGCGCGCTCTAATCACATCTCGAATTGAAGTTCCATTTTCATAACTTTCTTGCAATTGCTTTTCTACATCCGTCCGCCATTGATTAATCGCTTGAATATCATGGTGGCTGCTAACATAGTTCAACAAGGGCGAGGTATTGATCATGAAAATTAGTCTTCTATTAAATTTCCCTCTTTGTACAAGAGGGATTTAGGTTATTTTAAGCGTTGGTGTTCACGCTCACTTGGTCTGCTGCATTTTTGGCTAATTCACGTGCAAGATCGGTTGTTTCAGCACGTGCTGTTGCAACCCCCATACGACGACGTTTAAAGCCTTCTGGTTTACCAAACAAACGTAAATCGGTATTAGGATTTGTTAAAGCAAGATTTACGCCACTAAAACTCAAATTGTTAGCATCGACTCCCGCATAAATGACTGCACTTGCAGCCACACTATGACGAGCTGTATTCACAGGTAAACCCAAAATAGCACGTGCATGTAGTTCAAATTCGCTTTGGAATTGTGAGGCTAATGTCACAAGGCCTGTGTCATGCGGACGGGGTGAGACTTCACTAAACCAAACCTTATCGCCTTTAATAAATAACTCAACACCAAAAATACCGCAACCACCTAAAGCCACAGTCACTTTATGCGCAATACGTTTAGATTCTTGTAAGGCTGCAACGGTCATTGCTTGAGGTTGCCAGCTTTCCACGTAATCGCCTGCATCTTGACGGTGTCCAATTGGGTCGCAGAAATGCGTTTCAATTTCACCTGTTTGTGGGTTTTTCGCACGAACAGTTAATAAGGTAATTTCAAAGTCAAAATCAATTTGTGATTCAATAATCACCGTGCCTTGATTGACACGACCACCTTGCATTGCATATTCCCAAGCAGCATCAACTTCAGCAAAGTTTTTAACACGTGACTGACCTTTACCTGAAGATGACATCACAGGTTTTACAAAGTTCGGATAACCAATATCGTCACATGCAGCACGGAAACTTTCTAAAGTATTGGCAAAACGATATGCCGAAGTCGGTAAGCCCAATTCCTCTGCCGCCAAACGACGAATGCCTTCACGGTTCATCGTGAGATTAACGGCTTTTGCAGAAGGAATAACAGTTGCGGTTTGATTTTGTTCAATTTCAAGTAAAACTTCAGTCGCAATTGCTTCAATTTCAGGCACAATCAAATTGGGTTTAATTTTTTCAATGAGTTGCTTTAACTCAGTCGCATCAGCCATATTCAAAGTATAAGAATAATGCGCAACTTGCATAGCAGGTGCGTGATCATAACGATCAGCCGCATGAACTTCGACACCTAAGCGTTGTAAAGAAATAACAACTTCCTTTCCTAGTTCTCCAGAACCTAACAGTAAAACTTTGAATGCAGATGACTGAAGTGGAGTTCCAAGGGTGACGCTCATGCGTATTATCCTAAGCTGATAAATTTGTGCTTAAGCATAGCAGAACTTAAGCTTGAATTAAGCTGATACATTAGAAAAAATGGTTTTTGTTAGACAATAATATTCAAGCGATTATGTTTTCAGTAATTTATATGTTGACTTGGTAATTCAATGTTAATTCATCAGCAATTTTTCCTCGAATACCCCAGTTTGATTTAGGAGTTTCGAAAATTGTAATTTCAACATCTTGATTTGCAATTCCACATTGCTTTTCAATATTAGAAAAGAGTGTTTGAATAAAATGCTTTTTGGTTTCTGTCGTTCTTCCCCCAAACATTGAAATTTCAATAATTAGATAATTTTCACTACGATCATTTGGGTAGATAAAATCATCGTGTTCTAAGGCAATAAACCGCTGGAATTTCTTTTCTTCAGGATAATGTAGGCTTTCTACTAAAGCACGATGTATCGCATCTGAAAGTTGAGCTTTATGTTGGTCTTAAGTTTGACGAAGTGCGTAAATTTTTATTTGTGACATGCGTATTTTTATCTCTGATTAATAAGTAATACTGATTGAGTATTCGCTTTGAATTGTCTAGCATAATGCCAAAATGTTTTCTTGGCGATTTGTTATGTTTAATACCAAAACTCATGTAGTGACAGCGATTTTTTTTAGTACTTTTTTGACTGCATGTAGCAATGGAAACAATGAACCTGAGAAAAAAGTAGAGATAAAACCTGCACCGAAATTAACCAATGATGCAACCGTTTATGCTCAAAAAGCATGGGCATTAATGAATCAAATTGATTCAATTCTTTATAAAAAACAAATCACTGAAATTGAAGAAAAAGTCAGAAAACCTTTACGCCAACTGAGCACCGACTGGCGCATTAACGTCAAAATGACCGATTCTGTGACGGAAGGAAAATATGCGCTGTGTAGAAAAGCCTTAACAAGTTTAGATACTTGGGCGAGGGAAGTGAAAGATCAAACTAACGCAAGTACGCAAAAACAAGCCAATTACGAACGTGATAAAGCACAATGCAAAGATGCGATAGACAACCCAATTTTAGGCAATACCTCACCTAAATAATATGCTTAGGTTAGGGTGTACTTTGTAAAAGGTATAAGTTTATTCGTCTAAATTTGCGAGTTTTTTGAGTTTTTCGAAATCCAGAATCACAATTTTTTTAAAACCCACTTCAATAATGGCTTGTTTCTCTAAAAGGTTCAGTTCTTGGTTAACCGTTTGCCTAGAAACGGTAAGCATATTGGCAAGATGATCTTGTGAAATATGAATACTGAAATCTTGAATAGAAGCGCGATTACCATAACCTTCTAAAATAAATAGTAATTTTTGCGCTAAACGTTGCGCTATCTTTTGAGTTTGAATCGCAATTTTTTCTAAAAATAAATATCTTAATTTTTGACTTGTTAAGAGAGCAAAATAATACCAATAGGTCGGTTGCTGTATTAAAAGCTGTTTTAACGGTTCGGCAGGAATGTGTAACACAAGACTTTTCTTTAAGGCAATCGCATCATGTGAGCGTGGCTGTTGATCTATCAACGAAATTTCGCCGAACCACATAATTGGTTCTGCAATCGCAGCAATTCTTTCATTACCATGAATATCGATATAGCCCAAACTTATAGAACCTTCGAGTACGCCATAAACACCATCAAATAGATCTTGTGCATGAAAAACAGCCGTGTTCTTTTCAATCCATTTCTGTTTACTATGGTGAATAACAAAGTCTTGAAATGGCACTGGAAGATGACTAAACCAAGTATTTTGCTGTAAATGTTCAATATATCCGATATCTATCACCCAAGCTCCTTCGTAAAAATTCATTTGTCAGTTGGTTGACAACTCTGTTTGATAATTTGTTGTAAATTAATAGCATAATCTAATGTTGTAAGGGGAGAAAAATGACAAATTTGGAACGTCTATTGAGTCAATACGCAGCGTATCACTTAAACAGTAATAATATTGTGACTCATTTTATCGGTATTCCTTTAATTGTCTTTTCCATTTTATGTCTGACTGCACGAGCAGGCGTAGACATATCAGGAATCACGATCACACTGGCAATGGTTCTGATTATTTTAACCAGTATTTACTACTTGTCGCTTGATAAACTTTTTGGTGCGCTAATGCTAATTTTATTGGTATTGGCATATCCTTTGGCTTTGAAAATAGCAGCTTTGTCATTGTGGAATTGGTTGGGTGCCAGCGTTGGTATTTTTGTCGTGGGATGGGTATTTCAGTTTGTAGGGCATTACTTTGAAAAGAAAAAACCTGCTTTCGTCGATGACTTAGTTGGCTTAGCCATCGGCCCACTTTTTGTGTTGGCAGAATTTATCTTTTTATTGGGTTTTCGAAAAGACTTACATCAACGCATATTAACAGAAGCACAAAAACAGCGTGCGCAAATGGATCATCCATCGCATTCTGTTTCTTGATAAGAATTACTTAACATAAAAAGCCGAAATTCATTTTCGGCTTTTTATGTTGTAAATCAAAGTGAACTGATTTTACTGCATGTGAGAGCAGATAAAATTCTCAAAAGGTTAATCAAACGCACTTAAATATTTGAATACACTTGAATCATTGTTTTTGATTTTCCAAGTGCTTTGGCTTGATACATCAGTTTATCTGCCACTTTTTTAGCATCTTCGAGATTTTCATGTAATTCAGGTAAAATCGCGACACCCATACTAAAATCGACGCCATATTTTTGCTTTAAACCGCATGCATTAAATAATTCTCTTAAGCGTTCATCATGCTGTTTAGCTTGTTCTTCATCTGCATCTAAAAGAATGATGGCAAACTCATCGCCACCTAAACGCGCAACGACATCTGTATTGCGAGATGCTTGCTTTAACAGTTGTGAAAATTTGACTAAAACTTCATCGCCACGTTGATGCCCGTAAGTATCATTCACTTGTTTAAAACCATCTAAGTCAATGATTCCAATGGTGATGCTGGATTGTTTTCGGTAATTTAATTTACGTAATATTCGGTATTCAATATCAAAAGCACGACGATTATCTAAGCCAGTGAGTTCATCTTTCATGGCTAAATTTTTCATTGCCAGCCAATTTTTATGAACATGAGACAATAAATAAGCAACGATGGTAAAGAAACCAAGACGGACTAGAGCATTCCAATAGGGAATAATAGGGTTTGAATAATGATGACCTGCACTTGAGTCTGCAATGAACCAAGTTACACCTGCAAACACGATGGTCAGCATGGTGATTTTAAAATTGTCGTACCATGCGGCAATTGCGATTGGAGCAAGGTAAAACACAGAGAACGAATATTCATAACCTGTAACTAGGTCAATAATGCCGAGCATCGCAATAAAGATTAAAATCAATAATCTGCGTAATGTTGCATCATAAGTAAATATTCGTTCTAAGGCTTTTACCATATTTTGACCTGAATAAGCTTATACGTTGAAACGGAAGTGAAGGACATCTCCATCTTGAACGATGTAAGTTTTACCTTCTAAACGCCATTTTCCAGCTTCTTTGGCGCCATTTTCACCATTATAGTGCACAAAATCATCATAAGCGATACATTCAGCACGGATAAAGCCTTTTTCAAAGTCAGTATGAATCACACCTGCGGCTTGTGGCGCAGTTGCACCTTGTTTGACTGTCCATGCACGAACTTCTTGAACGCCCGCTGTAAAGTAAGTTTGTAGACCTAGTAGAGCATAACCAGCACGAATGACCACGTTTAAACCTGGTTCTTCCATACCCATCGCATCTAAGAATTCAGCTCGGTCTTCATCTTCGAGCAATGAAATTTCAGCTTCAATTTGGTTGCAAAGTGGAACAACAATTGCGTTTTCTTCTGCCGCTAATTTTTTAACAGCTTCTAAATGTGGATTATTTTCAAAACCATCTTCCGCAACGTTGGCAATATACATGGTTGGTTTCAAGGTCATTAAACCAAAACCACGCACCAATTTGCGTTCATCATCATCGAGGTCGGCTGCACGTGCTGGTTTGCCTTCATCAAGTAAAGGTTGGATTTTTTCCAAAACTGCTTTGGTTGCGACAGCTTCTTTATCACCACTTTTTGCAGATTTAGCTAAACGAGTAATCGCTTTGGCAACTGTTTCTAAATCGGCAAGTGCTAGTTCTGTATTAATGGTTGAAATGTCATCAAGTGGGTCAATTTTACCGTTTACATGAATGACGTTTTCATCTTCAAAACAACGAACTACGTGCGCAATTGCATCGGTTTCACGAATATTGGCAAGGAATTGATTGCCTAAACCTTCGCCTTTCGATGCACCAGCCACTAAACCTGCAATATCCACAAATTCCATTGAAGTTGGAATCACACGTTGCGGTTTTACAATTGCAGTCAGTTTGTCTAAGCGTGGGTCAGGTACAGGAACAATGCCTGTATTCGGTTCAATGGTACAGAACGGGAAGTTTTCAGCAGCAATGGCAGCTTTAGTTAATGCATTGAAAAGTGTAGATTTACCAACGTTCGGCAAGCCGACAATACCGCAATTAAAACCCATGAAACCACTCGCAATTGTGTTATTTAAAAATTGCCGCTGATTTTACATGAAAGCCATGACAAAGTCATGGCTCGTAGAGAAAGGGTGTAAATGCTAAACATAAACTTGATGATGCAGATCGATCCAGTTATGCACTCATGGCATCAATGGATAAATCTGAAATCGTTGGTTTTGCTTTTTCTGCACTTAAACCCAGTTTAGCAAATAATATTTGATCTTTGCCTTCGCCTGCATTTGGTGTTGTCAATAATTTATCGCCAGAAAATAGCGAATTTGCACCTGCCATAAATGCTAGGGCTTGATCAGAATCGCTCAATGATTCACGACCTGCAGATAAGCGAATATAACTCTGCGGCATGATGATGCGTGCTACAGCAATGGTACGAATCCATTCAGTGACATCGAGTTTTTCAACATCTGCCAAAGGTGTTCCCTCAATAGGCACTAACATGTTGATGGGAACAGATTCAGGATGGGTCGGCATAGTCGCCAATTCATGCAATAGTCCAATTCGATCAGACGCATTTTCGCCTAAACCAACAATACCACCGCTACATACTTTCATGCCTGCTTGACGCACATGATCTAATGTATCCAAGCGATCATCAAAAGTTCGAGTGCTAATAATGTGCGAATAATATTCACGAGAAGTATCTAAATTATGGTTGTAATAATCTAAGCCAGCATCTTTTAAGCGTTCTGCTTGAGATGCATTTAGCATCCCCAAAGTCATGCACGTTTCTAAACCGAGCGCCTTAACTTCTTTGACCATTTCTAAAACATAAGGCATATCGCGCTCATGTGGATTACGCCATGCTGCACCCATACAAAACCGAGAAGAACCAGAGTCTTTGGCTGCTTGGGCTTCACGAATCACTGTTTCAACGGCAATGCGTTTTTCCGCTTCTAACTTAGAATCATAATGCGCAGATTGTGAGCAATACTTACAATCTTCGGGGCATTTGCCCGTTTTAATCGAAAGCAGCGTACTGACTTGAATGGTATTGGCTTGAAAATGTTGACGATGCACAGATTGCGCATCAAACACCAAATCTAAAAAAGGTTGATCGTATAAAGTTTGGATTTCCTCACGAGTCCAGTCATTACGTAAGCTCATTTTTCCATCCATGATGATTGCATTCAATTATTTTGAACCATGATACTAAAATTTTGTCACAACCCAAGCTTAAAAAGCTTCATTTTCTATTCAATGATAGTTGCATGCTGCAATTGTTGTTGAATTGCCCAATCAATATGCACATTTACGACTTCATCATGCAACGCTTTTGCTTGTTGCAATTGTGCAACGATTTCGGGCGAGTATGGAGCATTTCCCAAACCAATTGCAATATTCCGTTTAAAGGATTGATAACCTGTGCGACGCAGCGGGCTGCCTTCAGTATTTGCTAAAAATGTTTCTTCATTCCAATGCCAAATATCTAACAGGCGAATGTCATCTAAATTGTGTCGTGGGTTGAAGTCTGAAATCGTTGCCTTTTTCGCGAAACTATTCCAAGGACAAATGAGTTGACAGTCATCACAGCCAAAAACACGATTGCCGATACCTTGACGCAATTCTTCAGGAATGATGCCTTTATATTCAATGGTTAAATAGGCAATGCATTTTCGTGCATCTAGCATGTAAGGTTCAACAATTGCCTGTGTTGGGCAAATATCAATACAAGCGGTGCAAGAACCACAATGTGCAGTGGTTGGCGAATCAAAAGGAAGTTCTAAGGAGGTAAAAAGTTCACCTAAAACAAAAAATGAACCTGACTTTTTATTAATGAGTAAGGTGTGTTTTCCTGTCCAGCCCATGCCAGCACTTTCGGCTAATGACTTTTCAAAAATAGGTGCAGAGTCTGCAAATGGTCGAGATTCAAAATCGCCGACTTTTTCCTTTATCCGTGATGCCAACGTTTTTAGGCGACCACGCATCACTTTATGATAATCACGACCGCGAGCGTAACGCGCAATAATGGCTGAGTTGGGTTCAAGAGGGATGTAGCGTGCTTTAGGCGAGCTAACTAAATAGTTCATTCGCACGCAAATAATGCTTTGAGTGTTAGGAAAAAGTAGTTTTGGGTTGGCACGTTTATCTAAATTTTCTTCTAAATAATGCATATCGGCATGGTAGCCGAGTTCCAAATATCTTTTGAAATGGGGCATTTGATCTTGAGCATCAGGTTTAGCAATCACACAATCGGCAAAGCCCAAATCCAAAGCCTGTGCTTTTATCCAAGCTTTTAATTCTTGAGCATCGAACTGTTGCAGCTCAATTTTTTGAGACTGTTTTTCAGAAGAAAGTGAGTCAACCATAAAGCAA